>JAUVCJ010000234.1 GCA_030595765.1 Thermoplasmatota archaeon
ATAAGGTTTACGGAAGTTCGTGTGCTAAATTCTTTTAATATTCGAAAAAAATAAATAGAATGTCATCAACAGTTTAATATAGAGTAGTGTATTAACAAAATTCTTCGGATACTGGTGTGAGCCATGATACGTTTTGGACCAAGTGGGATACCCTTGTCTTGCAAGGGAAGGACGATGAAGGACGGAATTGTAGATGTCCATATGCTCGGACTGTCAGCTTTGGAGATGCAGCTTGTCAGGACAAACATACAGGAAAGATATGTTAACGACGAAGAAATTGGATTGACAGCCAGGGAGATTGAGGGTGAGTTGATAGTTGAGATAATTCGTGATGATGTATGGATATCTGACCTAGATACGGTTTTGGAAGAAGATGATCAAGTCCATACCCTTACCAGTGGAATAGCAAAAGATAACATGGAGTTGCAGAAACTTAGCCATGTAGCCAAAGACCTCGATGTCCAGCTATCCATTCATACTCCCTATTACATGGACCTTATAGGAGACCCAGGGGATAACCCAGTCACTGAAAAAAGCCTAAATGCCATTCGATGGAGCGGAGTATTGGCAAAAGAGATGAAAGCAATTGCAGTTGTAACACATGTGGGTCTGTACAACGGAGTAGCAAAGAAATTGGCACTTCAGCAGGTCATACAAAACCTAACTTACCTTTCCAAGTGGTACAGGGATAATAAAATTGAAGCTTTCATAGGCTTGGAGCTTTCAGGAAAGCAGGAAGTTTTCGGCTCCATGAATGAAGTATTGAAGGTTTGCAAGGCCGTCAAAGGCGTGATTCCAGTACTCAATTTCGCACACATCCATGCTCGTGAGGGTGGCTCTTTAAACAAACCAGAGGATTTTACTGCTGTTATTGAGAAATGCCTAAAAGTCACAGGCAACTGGGTCTATGGCCATTTCTCAGGTGTCGAGCATGAGAACGGCAATGAAAAACGCTACACCCCTATCAAGAAAGGAGACCTTAGGTTTGAACCGTTAGCTGAATCCATACTGGATCTTGGCCTCAATCTTACTCTGATCTCAGGATCTCCCCTGCTTGAGCATGATGCCATGTACATGAAGGTTATTCTTGAAAGGGTTTTGACACGACGTGAGGCAAAAGCTGCCAGGCAAAAGGCTGCTCAGGCCCAGAAAGATGCCAAGGCCGAACAGGAAAAAAAAGAGAAGGCGAAATCAAAAAGTGAAGCTAAGACCACAGCCTCTAAATCAACATCAATAAAGAAAGGTGGCGATGAAAAAGCTGAACCAGCCATAAAAAAAGCATCCAACATGAAGGCTAACGCTTCTGCAAAGAAAACCCCGAAAAAGGGCTCGAAGAAGACTGATAACAATGCTGATAATGCTGCTGGCAAGACTGTTGCCAAAGCAGGCGCGAAGGTAGTTAGCAAAACTGGTGATAAGACCAGCAAAAACAGTGATAAGACGAACGTAAAGAAAGATTCACTGGAGAAAGCTCCAGCCAAGAAGGATGCACCTAATAAAACCCCAGCCAAGAAGGCTACCCCCGATAAGGCTCCTTCTACTAAAAAGCCATCCAAAACAGGAAATAAAACCAGCAAGACCAAGAAATCTGGCGAAGTTTCCAAAAAGAAAAAGTAATTTAATCTTTTCAGACATAGGTGTTCTTATGGACGATAGGGATTTCCCGTTACATCTGGTAGAACTTATGGGTGAGGTTTTAAAAAGCACCAATGGCAACGACCTAGAGGCTGCAATTAACCTTCTCATCAATGCCAATCAAACTTTCATCTATGGAGTTGGTAGGTCCGGGTATGCCAGTAAAAGCTTTGCAATGCGCCTAGTTCAGATGGGAATGAAGGCTTACTTCATTGGCGAGACCGTGACCCCTATCGTAGGCCCCAATGATGTGGTGTTGATCGTTTCCAATACTGGAGAGACCATGTCTGCAATACAGACCGCCAACATAGTGAGAAGGGTTGGTGCCAGATTGATAGTACTTACAAGGAACAGAGTCTCAAAGCTTGCCCACATTGCAAATGTACTGTTGGTATTGGATGTTGATAGTGTTGAGTTCGATCATGTAATAGCACCCCTTGGAACCCTATTTGAAAACACCGCTCTTGTTTATCTTGATGGGCTGATATCTCTGCTGATGGTTCGATTGGGCGAAACAGATGAGAGCATGAGAAAACGCCATGCGATATGGGTGTGATACCTATGAAAGACCATTACAAGTTCAATAGAAATCAAAGTAGAAACGAACTCCGAGTTATGTTGGTCATGGCCCTTTTCTTTGCTATTCTGATGCCAACTGGCCTAGGTGAGGGACTTTCGCCAATGAATCCAACTACCGACTCTGATATTTCTGCAAGTGGAACCCATGGAACTCGTATGGCTGAGGATGAATTTGGCACTGTCAACCTCTATCTTCATGGCTTCGAGGAGGGAGATGATACTGTTTTGACCACAAAGCAGGAATCTGAGGAAACTTATGAGATCCTAAATACTACCAGCGATGGATGGGGAGATCCTCAAGGCGCTGACCAGTTTCAGGTAGAGCTTGGAACCTGGAAGACTTGGGAGGTTCCATTTGCCATGAACCTTTCCGGCAACCTGAGCATGACAATACTTCTCAAGGGGTCTTTGCGAAAGGTGCAGATTACAGGACAGCTCCTTATCGGCTCGACAGAGGTTGGTGAGATATTGACTAGCAATAGGGATGACCTGGATCCCAGCTCTGTCACCGAGTTTACTGCGTCAGTTGAGCTTGACGACGAGTTTTCGATCTCAGCCGGCGAGGAGATAATCTTATTGCTTAACATGAATCACCAGGACCTGGTATCCATCCTTCCAGTCAACCCTAAAGATGCCTATCTCGTAATGGGAGAGTCAAGTGGGAGCTCGATAAGTCTTAACATGAATGCTGTAAATATCCATCCCATTGAGAGCTCGGAGAACACTGATTCAGGGAACATTGATGTTAGTGCCAAAGTCGAATTTGGTTTTGGAATTGACGATTTTAAATCCGCCAGCATAACAAGCGTAAATGGCCTGTTCAAGGGTTTCAACTATGAGGACGAGAACATCTACACTTTAAACATGCATTGGGAATGGGATTACACTGCAGACCAGGCAGGAAGCTACACCGTTACAATGACTGTTAGGGATCAGGCTGGCAACCGATGGGAACGATTGGACACACTGACCATCCAAACACTGGTAGCCAACGTTGACCTTAGGATCATTAGCCTTGACCTGGATACCCTGAATCCCTTTGTGGGTGAAACTCTTGTTGTGACAGCAAGCGCTCAAGGACTGGGTAAACGATGGACCAGCTTCCAAGTGGACATCGAGTTCAAGGTTGA
>JAUVCJ010000280.1 GCA_030595765.1 Thermoplasmatota archaeon
GTGTGAGACTGTTCTTGTCCAGCTCGTCAACGAGCATCAGATGTGAAGGCGGTTCTGGGCGCGGTTCTCTTTTGTTCCTGCCTTTCTTGCTCCGGCCTCTATTGCCTCCACGTCCATGATGCTTGTTCCTGAAGTCATCATAGGTTGCGTTCCTTAGGCTTCTGAGATTGGTAAGTCCCAGCTCGTTGTCGAAGAGCCTCAGTTTTAGGGGTACTGCTCTTTCATCGTGCTCCACAACCTCGACCTCGTGGCCTTTGATAGTCTTTATCCAGCTGGCAAATTCCTGAGCATTTGGAATGGTGGCGCTTAGGCACAAAAAGCGTACGTGGTCAGGGCTGAATATGATGGATTCCTCCCATATCGTCCCGCGCTCGTAGTCGGAAAGATAATGGACCTCATCAAAGACAACGTAGCCAACGTCCTCCACCCACGGGTCCATGCTGACCAGCATGTTCCTGTATATCTCGGTGGTCATGATCACAAGTGGAGCCCTTGGGTTGATCTGCACATCACCTGTTAGAAGCCCTACCATCTCCTCTCCGTACTCTTCGGAAAAGTCCCGATACTTCTGGTTGGAGAGTGCCTTGATAGGTGCAGTATATACAATTTTCTCGTTCTGGGAAAGCATCAGTTCTATCAAGTAATCGGCTATCAGTGTCTTGCCAGTGCCAGTAGCAGCCGACACAACGACCGAATGGTCATTTTCAATGGCCTTAACAGCCTCTACCTGGAACGGATCCAGTGTGAACTCCTTGTATTGCATGAATGGTCGGCTCCGGCAACGTACTCAAGGCATTAGAGCCTTTGGTTTGTAAAATTAATTCAGAAAATCCTGCAAACCCATGAAGCACTCAGCAATTATGCATCCAGAATAAAAAGAATTGAGGCATAGGCGCAATAAAAACTCCCATACCCCTGGAAAATAGTGTTCAGGTGTTGTAGATGCTTTCGCCTACCTTTCCCTCGTTCTCGGTGTCGAATATGATGAAGATGTACTGGATGCCTTGGTCGAAACCCTCCACCGAGATGTAATCCCCCTGGTTGATGCGCTGATTGCATCCTGAGCCTGAATAGTCTGTTAGGTTCAATTCAAGGCTGCCATCACCCTCGTATCCGTTACAGTCGGAGTTCAGGACATAGGATTGCACAGGCCCATCGCCTTCCACAATTATCCTTATGCCACTCCATTTTACCGGTGAGCTGGTTGAGATGAACTCCATCCGTAGGGTATCCATATCCTCTCTTTCGACGTCTAGCGAGACGGTGGTGGGCATATTTGTGCCATCTGGTACCAAGCTCCCCACCATCACATAGAGCACTGCTGCCAGCACCACTGTGATGGCCACCATCAGGATAACAGCTATGACAGGCGATACTCCACGCTTGTCACGTCTCAGACCCCGTTTCCAACTGTCCGAATTCATATTTTGTCGCATTGTTTTGTCCTCCTGCGGAACATGCCCGCAGAAGTAACTATTGAAGCAAACTGCATATAAACCCAGGTTAATCGTTCGTTTAAAGGCGAACGGTTATGATGATGCAAAACTGGAAATGTAAAACCATACCCTCAATACGGAGTAAAGCTGTCCTCGCCAGCAATTCCTTCGGTGTTGATGTAGAATATCTTGATGATGTACTGGACGCCAGCAGTGTAGGGCCAAATATCGATATGGTCGCCACTAGAGAGTAGCTGACCGCAACCGGAGCCAGCATAGTCAGTGATGTTCAGGTAGGTGATGGCCAGGGTATCTCCAGTGCTGTGCTCGTAGGCTGAACAGTCAGAGTTCAATGCCCAGGTAGCCATTATTGTTGTCGTGGGAGTAGACGCTGATGTGGTCTCGGTTATGATGATCTTGATATCTTCCCACTTGATGTCTATGCTAGATGCTGTGAATGTTACCTCTAAGGCGCCGGTCTCACTACTTGATCTGTCTATGTTGAATGCAATGCTCGGTGTGGTCGAACCCGGTCCTGTTGTCAGGTTGGACACCATTACGTACAGGCCGCCTGAGATGATGAGCATCGCGGCCAGGGTGATGACTGTGGCTATTGCCAGCTTGAACTGTACTCCTTCAGGATGGAGAACCTTGTCGGCCTTGCTGGTCGGAGTGTAGTATATCCATTTTCTTCCCTCGTCAGCTTTGAAGATCAGCTCGGCCTTCAGAAGTGCCTGGAGGTGCTCATGTATGGTGGATTTGGACATGCCT
>JAUVCJ010000205.1 GCA_030595765.1 Thermoplasmatota archaeon
AGGTGCATTGAACAATTCTTCCAGTTGATGACCCATTCTTATGGATATCGTAACTATCAAATATAATACAGCTCTATTCAGTATGTGTCCAATATGTATCTTATGAGTGTGTGTTTGATATGATAAAGAAAAGAGTTCAAGTTACCTTTACAACCAGCCAATGGAGCCTGATAGAAACATTCAGAGGTGAATTCGGAGATGGGGATGCTGATATAATTAGGAACATTGTGCTGGCATGGCTAGCTGAGAAATCGTTCATTTCTACGGTTGCAAAGAATAAATTGGCTGAAGCCCCTAACCAACAAAGGAAAGGAAATAAGAATGACTGAGAAATTACCTTTGGGAATAGAAAATCCACTTCAGGACATTATCAAGCCAAAACCGTTCTATTTCACGGAATTTGGAGCATCCTATCTAGGCGACTCCCTTGAGCTGATGAAGAAATTACCCGACGAATCTATCAACCTTATCATGACATCACCACCTTACGCACTTGTTTTCAAGAAAGAATATGGCAATGTAGATGCCCATGAGTATGTGGATTGGTTCAAGAAATTCGCCAAGGAATTCAAACGTATCTTGACTGAAGATGGAAGTCTAGTAATTGATATTGGTGGGAGTTGGAACAAAGGAAAACCCACTCGCTCGGTTTACCAGTTTGAACTTCTTATCGAGCTTGTTAAGGAATTTCACCTAGCTCAAGAATTTTACTGGTACAATCCAGCTAAGCTTCCATCGCCTGCGGAGTGGGTCACGGTTAGGCGAATAAGGGTCAAAGATTCGGTGGAAACTGTTTGGTGGTTATCTAAGGCACCGTTTCCCAAAGCAGACAATCGTAAGGTTTTACAGCCCTACAGCAAAGACATGCAACGCCTCATTGAGAAAGGTTACAAGGCTAAGAAACGCCCTTCAGGACACAATATCACAAATAAATTTGGAAAGGAAAACGGAGGGTCTATTCCTCCGAATCTTATCCAGGTGGGTAACACAGATTCTAGTAGCAATTACTTGAAGATGTGCAAGAAAAAAGGTATGAAACCTCATCCTGCACGCTATCCTAAGGAATTACCATCTTTTTTTATCAAGTTTTTAACTGAGCCTGGAGATTTGGTATTGGACCCATTTTGTGGGAGTAATGTGACAGGCTATGTATCTCAAGAAAATAAACGCAGATGGATAGGGTTTGAGCTCAAAGATGAGTATCTCTTAGGGTCTGAATACCGTTTTCCCGCGGTTTATAAGTAATGAAATTGTGTCTGATACCTATTTTTTACCTTTCACAATGCCAACACAGTGCCTTTCAACATATAGTATCCTAACCCCACCGCCCCCATATCTCCAATTTTTTTGAAAGCTGCTAATATTGGACTGCACCGCCATTGGCTGGTCACCGGTCTCAAGCACTAGATCTGCAGTTTCGTGCAGACCGTCCCATCTGGCATAGTATAACAGATTCAATCCCCAAATACGGTCACAACAAGTCTTTTTCGCCGTCTGTTGCCAAACTCGGCATAGTACAGATCTTCCCAGGGGTCGATATCGATCTGGCCTTCGCTTATCGGTATCAGGACCTGATTGCCTGCCAGCATGTCGATCATTCCAGGCTCCACTACGCCCAACTTATGCCTGACATTTCCAGAGTCCGGATCATCAGGGTCATCAGGGTCATCCATGCCTTCTAGGTCTTCTAGGTCCTCTGGATATTTTGAGGCCTCAGACTCTGTTAACTCAGGCGGCAGAAGGTCATCAAGTATCTCATTTATGTCCTCAAGCACTCCATCCTCTTTGTCATTGATCCAAACACCAGCACTAAAATGCATGCCAGTAACAAGGACCAAACCCTCCTTGACCTTGCTTCTGGCAACGGCCTCCATGACATCTTCTGTGATGCAGACATGCCGGTTCCTGGGAATGTTCTCGAAATTGAGATACTCGGTCTGGGAATTCATGCTTTCAACGCTCTGTTATTAGCTGGTATCTGATGTTCAGACCCTGAAGAGCCTCGTGCATCTTCTGTATCTTATCCAGATACTTGTGTGATTCGTGTTTGTCCCACTCGATGTGGAAATCCTGGAGCCCTACAACAGGGGTAAATCCCATGTTTCCAAGAATCTCGATGGCCTTTTTTGGACCGCCACCCTCGGACGAGAACGACATCTTGATGTAAGTTTTCATTGGATTTACTTCCTATTATCTATATTTCAATTCGGGATATTATCTAGAGACTATATGATTGTTATGTGGAGGTTGTTTGGAGGTTATCTAGAGGTAGCCAAGGGTTATGGTCTTATTGTGTTTTAGGATTTTGGTCATATCATCAAAACCGCAACCACACTTAGGGATGTCGTAAGGCCAAAAAAAAAACCCAACTACCAACCTACCCAGACACTATATGGAATTTAAATAAGGCAGCATCACTTTTCCCATGAAATCGCTATATTGTCATTTATTCAGGATGTGCTCACCAACTCCCTGGGCCTGTTTAGGGCTATGGAATTATTGATCGGGAGCAATCAAGAACTCTCTCTGGATGCCCATGGCATTGTACCTTACCAACGCCACCACTGTAGAATTGGAGATCAGGTAGGCAAGGCTGCCAGTATTGGTATGGCTCAGGGGAACATAGGTGTCTTGCGCCATATTTGGAAGTTGTTGGGTACCGGCATTGTCAAAAACCTGGGAGGTTCCCTGGTTATTTATAACACTCCAAGAGGATCTCTCGGTCTCAAAATAATTGCCGGAGCCAGTGTTGGTGATGGAAAAGTTCAACACGAAGTACTGGTAACCGCTGGATGCCTGGACGGATCCGAGCTTGTCTGCGTAGTACGACCCAAGCACCTTAACATCAGCATCCCATGAATCAGAGCCATCCCCGAAAGGAGAGGTGCAACCTGCCATCATCCCAGCCATCAGAATTACACCTGCTAGAGATAGCGCAGTTATCCCTTTCATCAAAGCCATATTGTTCTTGGGCAACATAACCCTTTGGGAAAAGAATTGGTTTTACAGACCTCATGAGAAGGGTTGGTTTTGCTGACCAATGATGGTGCTCTTAATTCT
Organism: Thermoplasmatota archaeon; assembly: GCA_030595765.1. Taxonomy (GTDB): domain Archaea; phylum Thermoplasmatota; class Thermoplasmata; family JAUVCJ01; genus JAUVCJ01. Next base: position 3,061 of record JAUVCJ010000205.1, read on the forward strand.
TGATGCTCAATATTCCAGGCGCTCTTCGATTCTCATGCAGACAGGGCGATTCACATCAAAATCTCAATATTCCAGGTAGTCGTTGATATCATATTCCATGCGGATAAGGGCCCTGACACGTTCATGAAGCCTCAATGGGACTGTGTCGTCGTTGAAGCCATAGAAAATCTGGGTAGGGGGAGTTGAGAATAGATCCAGTTCCAGGCCAGAGGTCACAAAAAGGTCTGCAATGCAAAATCCCCATCCTCCTGATTCGGTCTGCAGGAATATATAGAGCCTCTCTCTCCCACCCGGATTGTCATCTATCCATGCAACAGTATTGCTCAGGTGCGAATGAGTTCCCAGCAGGTTATTGTAAAGGGCTCTTGCCACATCCACCTTGTATGCCCTTACAGCCTCCTCTGTGCCGGAAAGCGATAATGTACCTACGTACTGGGCAAGGTAATATATCATACCCTTCAGGGTAAGCGATTCAATACTTTGGAAGTTAAAAAGCAGGTAGGTGTTAAAGCCCGTCCTGTAGGTATTGAATAGCTGGGTATCTCTGACCAAGGAGGTGTACCTTATCCTGTGGGTCATGTATCGAACCATATCCTCTACACCGGACCTGGACACATTCTCCAGAGCGCTCTCAAAGCTTTTCGGAATTGCTCTGGCCCATTCCTGTTCGATGTTCCAAGATAGTTCCCTCTCAATTATTCGCAGGGAAAAGTTCTGGGTCATCTTGTTAATAATGCTCAGGCCGGACTCGTTCCCGACCGAGGCCACAATCTCAATGCCCATTATTGCATAACCAAAAAAATCCTGCTTGAAGTATACCCCGGCTACAAGGGATGAGTTTCCAATTGTCAAGTTGTACCCAATAGTTAAGGTGGACACATTCCACTTATCACCCGCAGTGTCTGCGAACTGCTCAATATAGTTCTGTACATGAAGAAAGATGTCCGGCCCCAGGACTGAGGTGTTTTGCACCCTGGCCTCCATTCCTACCAGGGCAGTGAAGTTCTCCTGGGTGACATTGAGGTCCATATAAGATGGAGCCCATGAATTGGAGAATGTGATAGAGTTGGAGGTTGGAGCCAGATACATCGGGTTTTTCAGGGCTACACCTGAAAAAGTGGTCTCATCCACCAGCTGAGGCT
>JAUVCJ010000264.1 GCA_030595765.1 Thermoplasmatota archaeon
CGATCCAGAGCCAAATATGGAAGAAGAAGATGTTGATTATGAAAAAGCGGGTCATGGCGGCAAGAGGCCACATCATAAAAAGAAAAAGGGTGGCAGGTCACGTGGTGTCATGGCAGTGGCCATGGTATTGATCCTTATCGGGGTGGTGCTTGGAGGCTACCTTGTAACTGACAATCCAAAGCCTGTCGCTGACCTTATGATAACGCCACTGGACCCGGATACCGGCGAGACCATCATGTTCGATGCAAGCGCCTCAAGCGATCTTGGCTCCATTCTGGAAGCTGGCGGCATCGTCCAGTACGAGTGGGAGTTCGGAGATGGTAGCAACCCCTACATCGAGAACAAGGCCAGCCACGAAGATGGAGAGTTCGATGGAATAACCACTCATTATTACCTGCAGAGCGGCACATATAAGGTGTCGATTAAGGCAATCGATGTAGCGGACCTGGAAATGGTGGTTGAAACGGAGGTCAATGTCAAGGAACTGATACTAGACATGCCCACCCAGAAGATAAGGATCGGCGACAACGGCACCTACCAGGTGACTGGCACAATTGATATGACAAACCCAAAGGGCTTCTTCACCCAGGAATTTGATGGAGGGGATTTTATCCCTGGAACCATTTCTGCTGTGGCAGATGCCGTCCACATAGATATATACGACAGCTCCAGGATGATCAATGGCATCGAAGAGGTGGAGTCCGTAGATGATGGCTTCTTACTTGGTCAGAACCATCTTGCACTTCGCACCTACACTGGCCAGGACCTCGACCTATCTGGACTCTTCGATGGGGTTGCCTATTCATCCAGAGGTGACGAGGATTTTCGCCAATCATTCACTGCCGATATTCTTACAGGCGAACATTCATTTGCAGACCTGAACACCAATAAGACGATCTACTCCAACACCGCAGTTGATACCTCCATCGTGTACGCGGAACCGATAACCGGCACTCAAAAGCCAGTGAGCTTCAGCGATCATGTCCAGGCCTGGCCTGACCTTCAAAAGGAGAACACCGACCTCAGGATCGAGGACCTTGGCAATGCCGGGACTCTTAAGGCCGGAGACACTGGAACCCTATCTGGCACATATGATTGGGAGGTCATCGGCTCAGATTCGGTGCCTATAAGCGTTGATGGGGTGCAAAAAAGGGTTGCATCTCTGCGCATTGACATTGAAATGTCCCAGGCCAAGATGGACGAGTCAGGCCTTGAGGAGTTTGGCTTCCAGGTATGGTTCGGGGACAAAATTTCCCTCCCAGTCAAAACAAGGGTTCAGTTCACCCAAGTTAGCGGTGATAACACCACTATAGTTGACATGACCACCCTGATGCTGGACTATGTCCGGGGAACGACACCAATACCCTATGGCTCCTGTAATGCTCATGCTGCAGATGGTTCTCCGACCTCGCCAAACGGTCATTACTACGCAAGAAATCCCACAGCAGAGTTCATTGAGTGGAGCCAGACAGACCCTGATTATTTCCCTAAGCTTGGAAGTGGAAACTCAGAGTTCACAGGTTTTTCCGCTCATGCTGCCATCAACGACATCATAGCTGACCATTCCACAGGGTTGGAAAGCTACTTAGATTCACCAGACCACGCCCAGGCCATTGCCATTCAAGCCAAGTACAACGAGAGCCAGGGAGATTGCTGGGAGTTCCTTTTTGGCCATTCTGGCTCCACATCTGCTCACTATGCCAGGGCATGCCAGGATGGTGGTGTGACACAAACTGAAGGCGAGGCCAGGACTCCGGATGAAGAGCCAGAGCAGAAGCGTAGCGATTATTCGCATGTCTTGGCAGTTTCCGCAGCTGAGAAATTGTTCTACGAAAAGGCCTCGATAAAAGATGTTGTGTATGGTGGTGAGTACATGAACCTAGGCAAGGCCAGTTTCGGAGGAAGGGCATCTTTGCCATATCTTAGCGTATCAACCTCTACCGGCGTTGCAATGGAGAAAGCCCAGTATGCCTACGTCATCTCCAGGGATGATGGCACCTTTAATACAGGAGTGGATGCCATCTCGGGGCAGTATATGTTCGAGTGGAACCATGCTGGAGACGATATTTCCTTCCTAATGGGAATGTTCTAATCGTTGCAGATGTGCCTAACAGGCACTGAGCATCACACACCATTTACTGGTCTAGATTAATGTCAATGCACTTAACGAAAGCCTTATCTATGTCGATTTTACTTTCCTGTTAGGGGACCACAATGGAAGATTTACTTTCAGAACTAACATACAGCCAACTGCGCTCTCGTGCACGTCAGCAAGGCCTAAGCCTCAAGGGAAAGAGGCTTAAGGCAGACATTATCCAGGCTCTTGCAGACAGCCCATACTTTGACAGGACCACAGTTGAGCATTTCCTTGCCAGGCATAGCGAGGCCGCAAACCGAGGGCAGTATGCACCTGAAGAAATAAGGGATGAAGAGCAAAACGAAACTGAGGGGCAGGATGCACCAGAGAAAGAGGAGGAGGATGAGCATAATGAACCCCAGAGCCAGGATGCTCCTAAGGGCGATGGGAAGGATGAGCTGGATAACGACCCCGAGGTTGACAGCCTCCTTGAGGAGTCCAGGACCAAGGATGTGATGCTCAGGGTTGCAGACGAGGTGCTGGCGGCCATGCGCAATTCATTCGAGAATGGCGATTACGAACAGGCCTCAG
>JAUVCJ010000055.1 GCA_030595765.1 Thermoplasmatota archaeon
GATGCAATGTACTGATAATTCTCCGCTCCGTTCACGGAGCGGAAGCATCCGATGATCTTTCTCATAATGACATGCTCTCGTATCGCCTGCTCTCCCAGGTTGTTTGTTGGTTCCATACCAGGATACAGCAGGCAGGTGTACCAGCTTCCAAGTCCGTTCCTGATGTATGTCAAGGGTTTCTTCAGCTCTACAAACTCGTTGTACCTCTGAACCATTTCCTCAAGTTCCTTGTCGAACTTGGCCTTTTGGCATTTCCTCTCGTCCATGGTTGATTCCTTGTCCATGAACTCTTTCAAAGCCTTGTATCTGGCATGAATCTCTTCTGCCAATCGTTTACCATGCTTTGATGTTTTTTTGAACTCGTCCACTTCTCTTATAAGATGTGCCCAGCATCGTTGTAGTTTCTCGATATAGCTATAGGCTCGCCAGCCATCAGCAACACTGGGTCTTTGCCATTCTTTGCCGAAGATGTCTGTAATGACCTTTCTTCCTCTTGACTTTCGTATGACAACGAGGACATCAGTTTTCGTCCTGAATATCCAGAGCCAGTATTTCTTGCCGTTTACCTTGAAACCAGTCTCATCCATGTATACATACTCTGCGTTTTTGATTCGATGGATTAACGCCCCGTACTCGGTCTGGCAAGCATTTCCAACTCTTAGCAATATATCATGAATACCTTTAACACTAATTTCAAACGAGTTGCATTTCAACATGAAGTCCTGAATTTTCCGAAGTACGCCCCTCATATGATACTTCAACATTGTGACATAAACTAGGAGAAATATGCCGAAATTGCCCTTTTGGGGGCAGTCTTGATGTTTTGCTTTTACTTCGGTACCGCAATTCTGGCATTTGTAAACATCCAGTTCAAACCTGGTTACTTTGACTTTCTGTGGTGTTGGCAAATCTTCTATTACGTGAGTCTCAGTGGAAACTGGGTCACCCAACTCATGGCTACATTCTGGACAAGTTTGAACAGATACCTGCACAGTTTCATCAGGCTCTGGTCTCGGTCGCGTTGCGCCTCGATGTCCTTTAGGCGCACCGCGCCTATTCGAAGAAGAAGCAATGTTTCTCTTGCTCGCCCTCTTTTCTAGGGAGGGCGGGGTGTGGGGATTTTCATAGCGTAAAAGCTGGTTTCTAAGCGTCTGGTTCTCTTTTTCAAGCGATTTCTTCTCAGCGATGAGGAACTCTTTTTCTTGTGTAACTTGGAGAATAAACGCCTCTAAAAAGGAGAGATATTCTTGCGGACTCAATTCGCTAAATTGTTTTTCGAACACAACGCTAAAAAGATTGTACTGGCATATATAGTTTTTTGCACCAGACTTGTTACCAGGTTCACGTTGATTATGGGGGCAATATTAAAGAGCTAAACAAATACGAAAAATTAAGAAAAAGGGAAAGGGTTGATTTGGCTAGTGTGCTAAAAGCCTATGCCGATGGGAGCATTGGATCGAACATGTCCATCTCGGCATGGATGGGGGCAGGGGCTATAATCTCTGATTCCGGAACCATTCCTTCATCCAGGGCATCCAAGATCTCGATCTCTACTTCCAGTCTGGCTGGGGTCGCGGGTTCTGGCGCTGGTGCCGGAGCCTCAACTACCTTGGTTGAAACTGCCTTTAGTGCAGTAACAATCTCTGCGTGGGTTGTGTCAATGAACTGTCCTATTAGGTTGTTCATGGTCTCGAAAGCCGAGAATATTGACGCCCCTGGGCAAGACTTGAGGAGATTGTCGTTGCTGAGCACGAGGATGTTCTTTGGAGATACCTGGCGCAAATTTGCCAGACCAGCTTGAGCAACCTCTTGACGTGTTACCTCAGCCGAAAATGGCATCATTGCTATGGGCATCACCATTGCTCCATTGTCTTTGGCTAGTTGAGCAACCATAGGTGTTACACTGGTGCCAGTGCCACCACCCATTGCTCCAACAACAAAGACCAGTTTGTGGCCTGCTATAGATTCGAGTATGGCATCTACGGCACCTTCGGCCGCTGCCAATCCAATTTCTGGGTGGCCACCAGCGCCTTGTCCGCGAGCCACATTTGGCCCCACGAGCAATTTGCTGTCTGCTTTGATGGATTCCAGGCTTGCCTGGTCGGTGTTGATTGCCACCGTCCTGTGCCCTGACCCACGAAGTGTGAGGTAGTTCACAAATTTTGATCCAGCACCACCGATCCCAACTACGACCGCATTGGGCTCACTTAGCTCACTTAACTCCAACCCCGCTTCTTGGCTGGGGTTGGCTTCCTGTACGATTTTTGCCAACATATTGTCTACACCTACTGTATTTTTTTCGCTCTAAATATTTGCACGCCCGACTCCAGAGGCGTACCGATTCTGTATGCATTCTACGAAAATATTGTCAGTAGTTCATCCCTGCACTTCTGACTTTCGTTTGACCAGGTTCATCGTGAGAAACCATCCCCTGGATGCTAATTCGACTGCTAGATGTCTTGATTGTGATAAATCCCGAAGATACCTTACGTCTCTTAGCTCTCAAGATAGCTATTAGATAGCTCCTCATCAAGGTCTCTTGCCGCATTCTCATACCTGGCCTGCCGCAGCAGGCGGGAATGAGCATCGATCTCGGCCATTGTTTTGCTCTTGATGAAATCGTCAAGTAGCTTGAAGATAACAGCCTCGCACGAGAACACGCTTTCCTTGTGAACCAGATTCCTTATGAATTCGATCTGGTTCTCACTAATCTCGATAAGCACCTTCCCCTGCTGGGCAGGGGTTGGAGGCCTTGAAGGCCTGATGTATTCGCGCACGGCGGTCCGGATGAGGTTCGATCGGTTCCTAAGCTCTGACTTCTTTTGAACGAAGGCGTCCATCTGTGCCAATTCTTGGGGGCTGAACCGAAGTGTCACCCGTTCTTCTCTATTTGTCATTATATCACTAGGTCGGACATTTGTCCTGTTATACATATTTGTTGTCAGACATCACCTAACAGCTAATGGGGGTTAGAGTATTTAAAGTTTGGGAATTTGCAGGACAATGTCTTACTTCGGCAAAGAACCCTATTCCTTTGGAGAACCAACTCAAAAAAATCCCTCAGATTTATATGCTGGCTAGTCTAATGGGTCTTCGCCCAGGTGTAAGTCCTGATCTTTGCGCTGACACCAAGTCCGCAAGACGAGCACTTTTTATGTCTGATGTGGTAGGAGTGTCTGCCACAACGTCTGCAACGAATATGGAGGATCTTGTGCCTTTTACCCATTGAGGGTGTACCTTTACTCATATATCATGCCTCCTGTGATCTAGGGTGGTGAAATATAGATGACATTGTCCCCGCGAACAATGGTCATGGTCAACTTGCGCGTGCTTTCTCCGTTTTCAAACTCTTCTGCATCCTTTAGTACCAGGTTCATGTGAGGGTCATATCCGTCCAGAATGCCTTGGTATCCCCTGCGAGACCTAAGTTCCACCATAACATGCTTGTTCAGGTTGGCATTGAGTACGTTTAAGGGTTTTAACATTCGAGATTCCTCCAGAGTTTGGCTCGCTATTGTGGGTACAATACCCACGCGCAGGCGACATCATCCATACTAAAAGGGGTATTAAAGTTTGTCGTCCAATTCGGCTCTTCAGCGTGCAAAGGTAGGTTTTTGAAGCAGATAAACATATAGCAAGTTGTGAATGATATCTCGGAGGATGCGAATGTGGCGGCTGATGCGAATGTGACTGCTCTTGTGAATGATATGGCAGTATAGGTAGATGATGCGGCAACAGAGGTCAATGATATGGTGGCAAAGGTCAGTGATGTGACAGCAGAGGTCAATGCCTGTTCAGATGGGGACATTTCCAAAAAGGTCGAAGACATACTATCCAGGCGCCTTGACGGACTGAGAGTTGCATCCAATGAAGCTCGATACCTGAGTACCTTCGCCACCATCCATCAATTGGGGTACAGCGCAAACCGATTGACTAGAGATGCATATGGAATGCAGGCCAGTTATTGTGTGGACACAAACATCAACTATACCAATATTTGTGAGACTGGTTGTGGGTTCTGTGCTTTTTGCAGGGTTAAAAGCGACACAGACTCCTATGTATTGAAGATGCCTCGGCTACTGAAGAAAGTCAATGCCGCTGTGAAACTCGGAGGGACCCAGATCCTTTTACAGGGCGGGCACAACCCTGACCTTGACCTTCACTGGCATGAGTGTATGCTCAGGGCGATCAAGGACAACTTTGAGGTTCACATCCATGGCTACTCCCCTCCTGAGATCGATTTTATTTCAAGGAATAATGAACTAGATATTGAAACTGTACTTGCAAGACTAAAAACCGCAGGCCTGGATTCTCTTCCTGGTGGTGGCGCAGAGATATTAGTGGACAAGGTCAGGTCAAGGATCAGTCCGAAGAAATGTAACTCAAGTACATGGCTTAAAGTGATGCATACAGCCCATGACCTTGGATTGCCTGGCACTGCCACCATGATGTTCGGAGCAGGTGAGAGCTGGAACGATAGGGTAGAGCATCTTCAGAGTGTTCGCAAGCTTCAGGACATTACAGGCGGCTTTACAGCTTTCATACCCTGGGGCTACCAACCCACCAATACCAAACTGGGAGGCACTGAGCCCTCTGGAGTTGATTACCTGAGAGTCCTTGCTTTATCCCGGATAATTCTGGACAACACCCCACATATTCAGGCTTCATGGGTCACTCAAGGGCGCCATATGGCCGAGCTGGCTCTAAGTTTCGGTGCTGATGATTTTGGCTCAACCATGCTTGAAGAGAATGTTGTCAGAGCCGCAGGAGTGTCAAACCATATGAGCCAGGAACAGATAAGGGAGAGCATTGAAAGGTGTGGGCTGGCTCCTTTCCAGAGGGACACCATGTATAAAAGGATCTAAATGTTATTCACATATCCTTTAGAACGACTACACTTGTTGGATGGCTACTCATATTAGGTTGGCAACTCTTTTTGAGTAACTCTTTTTGAATATGATTACTCTTATTAAGATGGCAACACTTATTGAGATAGCCCCTCTTTTTGAAATGGCTACTCTTATTAAGATGGCTACTCTTATTAAGATGGCTCCTCTTATTGAGATGGCTGCTCCTATTGAGATGGTAAATCGTATTGATATGACCATTATTTGGAGCTGGCTTTCCCATAGATGGAGGTAATATGCATGAACATGGAAACCCTTTTTGAGGTCAGGAATCACTGGAAGGACCTGGCACGACAGATGCTGGACAGAGAAAAGAAGGGAGTTTCAGACCTTCAGATCGAGTTCGTAGAGAAAGTAGATGTTCTTAGCGAGACAATTGATGTGTTAATATCCCTTGAAGAGCTTAAAAGAGTAGGGGAAAGCGCCAATTATATCAATGGCTTCAAGATCATCGATTCGCTGGTCAGTGCAGAGCAGATATTGCAGCAAAAAGCCCCTGAAAAGGCTCCATACTCCAAGATACCATATGCGATCGAGCTGTTCAAGGCCAAAGTTGTTCACGACAGGGAATACATCCGAACCTATGCCTTCTGGAAGGCAGTCGAGATATTGAACCGCGAAGGCGGAAAGCTGATGTGAGATACATTCTAATTACATCATTAGCAACCATTAGCCATTAGCAACAATTCCTTGCCTGGTCTCATCATCACGATTATCTTTGATTCGTTACTGAGCAATTGTGCCAACCGTCAGTTTTAATACTACCTTGGTGCATTTATTTCACCATGAGCATCATCATCATCGCCTTGCTGGCCCTGATCGGGATATTTCTTTTAATTGCCATAATCAAGGTCGTGAAGTTTTTGATATGCATCTTTCTGCTGGCTATGATAGGCCTGGCTACTCTGTACTTTGGCGGCTACCTGACGTTTCTAGGAGCTTAACCCGTTAGCGCATTTAGTTTTGGCAGCCATGTCCTAGATTCACTTGTGCAGATTGGTTGCTGCTATGAAGGATAATCCTCTTTTTGTTAGCTCCTGGGCTGTAATATTGAGCGCATGATGCTTATCCATGTAATTCTGTGTCAGCATTGGCATCATTTCGTTTGCTTCAACGTCAGCTCTAGGCAGGAAGTATTCGAGAATGTCGGATGGATGGTCTCTAGCTCCATCTATCTCTGGCTCTCCTCCTTCATGTTTGGCGCTGATGTTGGGCACACTCTGGGCAAGATCCATCAATTCCTCCCTGCGGTTGTAAGGCTGTATAACGATGCTCTTGTAAGTTTCTGTGATGTGGTGCTCGAATCGTACGTTCTCCTCAAACCCAAGCGCAGCTCTTGTTTTTGAACTAGCCTTGATGGTCTCGTTGTCAACAGAATTGGAGAAGTTGAATCCTATTAGGGGTGTGGTGCCGTCAGGCCTGGCAAACAGCTTTGCAGTAAGAAGGGTCCAGAATATCGAGTAGGGGTTGTCGTTGCCCATGTAAACCGAGATCTTGAACTCGATGTCAATGCCCATCTTGTATAGCATATAAGCCATGAGGACAGTGCCTGGATTTACATTCAAAACCTGCTTAATCCCGTAGCTCTTGTAGTAATGTAGCAATTCATCTGCCCACTTGATGGCATGTGTGTTTGGTTGGCCAACTCCACCAAAGTAACCTGTAATAGTTTCAGGGCCCCCAAGATGGATGTTGGAGCCATCAGTGCCCTTTGTATCCAAAGTCTCGCACCAGGATGCTCCCACGATGTTCATGGCGGCTGCGACTGCAAGTATGTCATCATCATCAGTTTGCTCCTTCATTGCCCTTACTCTGATGTATCTACCTGGCATCAATTCCCCATTGGCAATTGCCTGTTTGGCTTGTGTCATGAAGAAACTGAAGTACTGGCAGGCAGAGATCTCAAGAGTCACTGCAGTTTCCTCTTTGAAAGTCATGCCAGAAGCATCCTTACCAAGAGCCTTTGATCGGAAATCATTCAGAGTTATGAATGCTCCACTGTCGCGTTGCTCAATTAACCATTGGAGGTCATTGTACATTGGAGATCCCTTATCCTTAAGCCTGCCCATCAGGCTTTCGACTGTGCCATTCTCCCTGGCCATTTTGTTAATCTTCTCTACGCCACCATGCTTCTGGATAAGTTCCTTGACGCTCTTCACAAGCGGGTTATTCGGGTCGGTCAGGTACTTGTTTATCTCATCTACTGGCCCTTGTTGTATACGTAGTTGGTCTATCATTTTCTTCTTCCTCCGGTATTTTTGTTAATGTCATTCTTTTTAGTAATGCAAATTCGCAGTTATAGCAACTCAAACCCTCTTTCTCAGGACCTCACCCATCTTTTCTATGGCCTGTTCGATCTGCAACAGTGATGATGCATAGGAAAACCGGACAAAGCCCTTGCCACAATCTCCAAAATACATTCCAGGACAGGCTGCAACTCCAGCTTCTTCGAGCATGAGGTCGCTAAATTCCACACAAGTCAGTCCGGTGCCGCTTATGTTGGGGAACGCATAGAACGCGCCTTCGGGTTTGATGCAAGTTACTCCAGGCAGGGAGTTGAGGCCCCCCACTATTAGATCTCTTCTCTTTCTGAATTCGCCCATCATGGTGGTGATTACGCTCTGGTCACCAGTTAGAGCAGCGATGCCAGCTCTCTGGATGAAGGGTGGCACACAAGATACAAGGGTCTGGGATATTAGTCCCATCTTTTCGATGACAACAGGTGGGCCTATGGCATAGCCCAGCCTCCAACCAGTCATGGAATAGGCCTTGGACCAGCCATTGAGCATGATGACCCTCTCCTTGCAGTGGTCTGAAAGTGTAGGGGAGTGATGCTCCTCATCATAGGTCATCTTGCCATATATCTCGTCTGTGAGTAGGTATACATCGTGCTCCCTTGCGATGTTGGCGACCTCTTCAACCTCGTCCTTTGTCATGACCGCTCCAGTGGGGTTCTGAGGCGAGTTCATCAAAATGAGGCGGGTCTTATCTGTTATTCTGCTCCTGATGTCGTCTGGATCCATCCTGAACTTGTTCTTCTCACTCAGAGGCACCTTGACTGGCTTCACCCCGATAAAGCCCATAGCAGAATAGTAGGTAGGGAATCCTGGATCTTGAACAATGACCTCATCGCCTGGGTTCATCACAGCTTGAATTACGAATGATATTATGGGGTTGGCACCAGTGAATACTGCAACTTGCTCCATGTCAGGCCTAAATCCATAGTCCTTCTGTGTCCTATCACAAATGGCGTTACGCAGGTCCGGAATGCCCATTGAGTTCACGTATCTTGTATCTCCATTGTCCAGAGCCGTTTTGGCGCTTTCAACAATGAACTTTGGAGTGCTAAAATCAGGCTCCCCTATCTCAAAGTGGAGAATGTCCCGGCCTAGCGCCTCTAGCTCATTGGCTCGGGCTAGTATCTTGAACATTGGTTGGCCTTCTACCATGTTGGCTGCATCGGATATGCTTTTCAACGAAACCCCCCCAAATTGGTTTCGATCACCCCAATGGATAGGCGAGTACTAATATGTTACACTTGAGCAATTCTGTTTAGGTTGAGGTGTCTAAGTGAGATTTCAAATAATGTCTTGGCTTACAATAGGGTTAAATATATTTTGGCGGTTCACGTAGAATCAACATTGGAGGCTTCAATATGCACAAGATCATAATGATAGGATGCGGCGTTGTTGGACAGGGATTCCTACAGATTCTTAATGACACGGCCGAACATTTACGGACCAAGTATGATTTCGAGGCGAAGCTGGTGGCGGTATCGGACAAGATGAAAGGCTCCATCATGGCTGAAGAGGGAATTGACATACCAACATTCCTTGCTCATCTCGAGGCTGGCAAACCTATTGGGGAGTTCCAGGCACCCGGTGCGATCACAGGGCTAGGCCCCATAGAGACCATCAAGCAATCAAGCGGCGATATGGTTGTTGAGGTATCATTTACTGACCTTAAGACCGGCGAGCCAGCCACATCTTATCTCAAAGCAGCACTCAAAGCTGGAAAGCATGTGGCAACCACGAACAAGGGACCGCCTGCAAACTTTTTTGGAGAGCTTCAAGATGTGGCCTGCCAGAACAACGCTATTCTGAAGTACGAGGGAGTCGTGATGAGCGGTACTCCCATCTTCAACCTGCTGGATAATTGTCTTGCAGGCAACGATGTGCAGGAAATAAAGGGAATTCTAAACGGCACAACCAACTTCATACTTACAAAGATGGAGAACGATGGCATGTCCTACACAGATGCCCTGAAGCTTGCTCAAGAGCTTGGCTACGCTGAAGCTGACCCAACAGCAGATGTTGAAGGATTCGATGCATTGGCCAAGGTAATCATACTGGGCAACATTGTTATGGGAGCCAACCTCACTATGGATAGTGTGCCCAGAGAGGGGATCTCCAACATCTCAAGCCAGGACATCAAAGGTGCAGCTACCAATGGCCTCAGATACAAGCTCATAGGCTCTGTCAAGAAGGTGAACGGCAAGGTGGAGGCTTATGTCAAACCTGTCAAGCTCCCCTTAAGCGACCCTCTAGCTGGCGTGGCAGGCGCAATGAACGCGCTCACATTCAGTACCGACCTTTCTGGCGATGTTACGATCCAGGGCCCAGGAGCTGGCAAGATCGAGACCGGTTTTGCGATTTTGATAGACTTGCTCGCCATACATAAGGAGTCAGACTGCTGCAAGGACGATGGCACCCAAGGGTCTAATTCTCAAAACGGTTCATGCTGTTGCAACTAGGTGAAACCGAAATTTAGGTGAATCCAATGGATTATAGACATTTCAACAGGCATCTGCATGTGGACCTCTCCTCAGGTAACAGCGAGGTAAGGACCATCGGACCCTCGATATTCGAGAGATACATCGGAGGCAAGGGCATTGGCTTATGGCTTCTGACCCAGATGGACACCTCTGACGATCCGTTCGACCCCGGCAATCCCCTGATATTCACAACAGGCCCATTGACAGGCACATCCATACAGACCTCGGCACGCTCTGCAATTGTAACGCGCTCTCCTCTCACAGGTGGGTTCCTGGACAGCCATGCTGGGGGTCACTTTGGCCCTGCAATGAGAAGGGCTGGCTGGGATTACATGTCCATTATTGGAAAGTCCAATGCGCCTGCATACCTGCTGGTAACGCCTGATGGTATGGAGTTGCTGGATGCCTCAAACCTATGGGGCCTTGATGCTTTTGAGACAGAGGCCAAGCTCAAAGTTGCACATCCAGGCTCAAAGATCGCAGTCATAGGCCAGGCTGGCGAGAACCTGGTAAGGTTCGCAGCCATCGGGACTGAAGAGTTCAGGCACTTTGGCAGAGGAGGTGCTGGCGCCGTCATGGGCTCAAAGAACCTCAAAGCAGTGGTAGTATCCGGCAAAGTCCCTATGGAATATCACGACAAGGAGGAGTTCAGCAGGCTTGGTAAGGAATTGGTTGCCGAGCTTAAGAACCACGAGGGTGCAAAGTATCGCAATGAGAAAGGCACCATGATGTGGGTGAGGATGGGTCATGAGGACGGGCACTTTTTGCCAACGCATAACTTCCGCGACGGCCAGTTCAAGGATTATGAGGCCATCAGCTCCGAAACAATGGCAAAGGAATTGGACTGGAGCAATACCGGCTGCTTTGGATGCGCTGTAATTCGCTGCTCCAAGGTATCTAAATGGGATGGCAAGCAGATGGAAGGACCTGAGTACGAGACCACTGCATATCTGGGTTCTGGTTGCGAGCTTAGCAGTGCAAGAGACGTAGCAGAAGCCAACTGGCTTTGTGACAAGTACGGCCTGGACACCATCTCCGCCGGAGTAACGATATCATTTGCACTTGAATGCGCTGAAAAAGGACTGCTAACTGAAGTTGAGAACAATCAGCTGAAGTTCGGCTGTGCCGACTCTGTCCACTCACTTATCGAGGCCATTGCAATGCGTAGCGGCATCGGAGATGTTCTGGCTGAAGGTACACGACTTGCCAGCAAAAAAATCGGCCAGGGCAGCGAGTACTTCGCCATCCAGGTTGCCGGCATGGAGCTTTCTGGTGTCAATCCGCTAGGCTCCTACTCAATGGGTCTAGCACTCTGCACCTCAGACTTTGCAAGCCACACCAGGCTCTGGACCGCTACAGACGAGATGAACGGCAACCTCGAC
>JAUVCJ010000074.1 GCA_030595765.1 Thermoplasmatota archaeon
CTTGGAGAATAAACGCCTCTAAAAAGGAGAGATATTCTTGCGGACTCAATTCGCTAAATTGTTTTTCGAACACAACGCTAAAAAGATTGTACTGGCATATATAGTTTTTTGCACCAGACTTGTTACCAGGTTCACGTTGACAAGGACATCAATTTTAAGGAGCTAAACAAATACATTTAACTTTATCTAACGCAAGTCCGACAAAACACACCTGTAAAAAACCAGTCGGACAATAGTCAGACTCGTATGCCAGTTGCTTTTCCAATCCGGGTTTTTTGTATTCGAGGCTATCCGAAGATGGATGCCGAATTGAGGACAGGGGGAAAATATTTATATACCCCGCCCTTCATATAACATCTCTGTCAGACAAATAATGACTATTCGTCTGACTAATTGCGACGAACACGAAGTGACGGCAATGACAGCAGATACAGAACGTGTGACCATAAGGGTCCCAACAGAAAAACTTGCAAAGCTCGACCTAATGGTGGATGAGGGCAAGTTCTCAACCAAATCCGATGCCATACGAGCCGCTATCGAGAAGTTCATCGAGGACGAGATAGTCCCCCAGAACATTGAGAAGCTAACAGTCCAGTTCCCCAAGGGAAATGTTGTAGAGCTTTCAGAGCTGGTGGAGAGTGGAGAGTCCATCTCTGTGGATGATGCCATTCGCACAGCAGTACGCGAATACCTGCGCATGGCAAAAGATCGCCTCTGAGACCAAACGCATAGTTGGACACATGAGGCCATTTTGGTTATGCTCCCATGTGGTAACGTTTTCATCATCATGGCCGCTTCCATAAGCGATATCCCACAATCTTTAAACCCGTAGCTTAAGCTACGTCAATAAAATACAAAAACAGGAGGAAATGAATGCCGCATCACCACTGTGAGCCACCCCCAACTACACAAACGCTTGCCCGAACAGAGGACAATGAGCTTAGGATAAGAAAGCCATTGATCATGGTTGCAAGCTGTGGTGGAGCAGGGATGAATGCCTTAGAGAACCTGAACCGCACAGGCCTGCGTGGCGCCAAAAAAATGTGCATCAATACAGCATCTAGGCGTATGAATGAGATCGATGCCTTTGAGGTCATCACACTTGGTGGCAATCAAGAACTTGAACCGACCCACAGAATGGAAACAAACGCCAACTCAACGCTTTCCCTTCTCGAGAAGGAAAGGATCGCATCAGCTCTTGAAGGAACGGATGTAGTCTTCGTGATATGTGGTCTTGGTGGGGATACTGGCACCTATGTTGCGCCCAAGGTCGCTGATATCGCTAGAGAATCTGGAGCACTGGTTGTCGGGATCGCTTGCACACCGTTCTCGGTGGAGGGGGGGCGTTGCATCATTGCCAGGTCAGGTCTGGAATTGCTAAGAGCTCATTGTGACACGATCATCATCCTTGAGAATGACAGGCTTCTCGAATTGGTTCCAAACCTCCCAATAGGCAAAGCATTCCAGGCAATGGATCAGTTGATCACCGAGTCTGTAATGGGTTTTACTGAGCCGCTGACACAAGAGTCTCTAATCAGCATGCATTCAAGCGACCTCTTGGGGTTGTTTAAGAACTCAGGCACAGCAGCGCTGATATACGGCGAAGGCTCCTCGTCAGAGCCTGGCAGAACCATAGATGAGGCATTGAAAAATCCGCTCCTGGATTTCGATGCCGGAAGAGGGCAGGGACTGATGGTCCATATTGTTGGAGGACCGGAGCTTACATCTGAAAAAGCAACGGAAATAACCCAAGAGCTTGTGAGCAAGTTGGGTTTCACTCCAAGGGTCATTCACTCTGCCAGGCGCAGGGATGGCCACCAGGATCGATTGACAATTACAGCCATACTAACAGGCATCGACGATGACAGGGATGATGACCCCGGAGAAGCCTTCAGCATGGAATTGACAGGCACATAGGGAAGAACTATGGCACTGCCTATTTGAGAATGCTCCTGGAGAATAGTATATGAGAATAGTCCAGAAGAAGGCTCGCAAGGTTTAATAGCACATAGATTATTTGAGAAAAATGAACCAGTTGGCGCTGGTTCCAAATGAGGGCATGAGCTGAGCCAGATAAGCCCATTTCCCTTAACGATAGAGGTCAAACATGGCAACAGAGGATTTCATACCGGTAGCATTGTTTCTTTTCGTGGCTCTTATGATGCTACTAGCGCTACAACTTTTCAACAGATATTCTCGCCCAAGACGCTCGGCACTCAAAGGCACCTACGCTCTGCTGACACGAAAGTATTACAGAGAAAGAACCGACCCATCAGGTGCAGACGAACCACTGGGGTGGAACGATTCCAGGTTTCAAACCGGAAAGGGAGAATGGCAGTACTTCCATTACATGCTTACCTTTGCATCTGCGATTTCCATGGTTGGATTCCTAACAATTGGCGCGCTAGTCTTTGACGATCTAGTTCTGTTACCACGCATAATCTTTCTGGGATTTAGTGGGATCTTTGCACTGGCGTTCTATATAGTTCTTTGTGCCAAGGGAGGTCCAGCACCATGACACATGGAAAAGAGCAGAATCTGTTTGGGGTCATCCCATTGAACTCAGTGGATTTCCTGAAATTCATCGATACCTATGCCCAGATGGAGATGGAAAAGGTTGGAGTAAGTTGGCTTGCCAAACCATTTCTTTCACGACTCTTCACATGGGCCCAGTCCAACTCTGTGCACTTGCTGGAGCTATCCAATAAATGTTGTGGGCTGGAACTGGCCTCATCAGCAGGTCCAAGATATGACACCGAAAGGCTAGGAGTGGGGCACAAGTCATCTCCGCGCCAAAGCGATCTGCTTCTGGTGACTGGCCCAATCAGCCATAAGTACGAACCGTTATTGCTTAGAACCTACCAGCAGATGCCATCTCCCAAGTGGGTCATGGCGATTGGCGAATGCGCGATAAGCGGAGGCCCCTACAGAGATAGTTACAGCATTCATCCAGGGGTCGACACCCTAATTCCTGTGGACGTATACGTTCCTGGCTGTCCGGTTAGACCCGAAGGCCTGATAGACGGGATCATTCTTCTCCAGAAGAAGATAAAAAAAGACAGGACCAAGACGATCGAGACAAAAAATGAGCTTCAGAACATAAAGTGAACTACATGGCCCAGAAAACACCAAAGACCCAAGTAAGCGATCCCTCTAGTTCACATGCTAATGATTTGCATGCCAGGAAAAGAGAGAAGCATGAAATAAATGCTCAGAAGAGGACACCCCATGAGGAGCCAAGTCGTGTGGAGGGAACATTAGACCTGATGTCATCCCTGAAAACAGCATTCCCAGGAGCTATAGACCCTGCGATGCATAATGGTGCAGGCCATGATGATAATGAAGGATCTTCAGTATACATTGAGCCGGAGCTTCTGCACCCAATCTGTACCCACCTCAAGAATATAGTTGGCCTAAGTCACTGCGCAATGCTAACAGCCATTGAAAACAAAGACGGACTTGAGCTTATAGTTATTCTGGACTCCCATGCTATAGCAAACCGGATGGAATTGAGGGTGAGGCTTCCAAACAATGCTGCGGCGGTAAAGAGCATCAGCGACCTGTGGCCTGGGGCTAACTGGTTGGAAAGAGAGGCCTGGGAGATGTTCGGGATCGAGTTCCATGGTCACCCAAGCCTTGAACATCTACTTCTGGCTGAAAACTTCAACTCCAATCCACTTCGAGATTCCTTCATCCCACCAGACCACTTCACCTCACCAGATCCCTCCACCTCACCAGATTCATTTTCCCCCCTAGAATCCTTCAACTCCAATCCGCTTCCAGATACATTCACATCCCTGAGTTCCATCTCCCCAAATGGAGCTAAAAATAGAGCTAAAGAATCTGCCATGGCAATAGATAACCAGGCAAGCAGGAAAGCTACTGGGACCGATAAGCGAAAAACACAATGGCAAGATCTTGGTCCAGCAGGCAGGTGCGCAGGCGGGCCATGGGACCTTCAGGTCATGACCGAAGGGGACTGTATCACAGATGCAAGGATAGAGGTTGGCTATCTCCATACCGGAATGGAATGGCTGGCACAGAAGAAAAACTACACCCAGCTCACTCCATTTACCGACCGGATCAGCCCCAGCTCATCCATGCTTTGGTCCCATTGCTATGTATTGGCGGTGGAGAAACTGCTTGGCGCTGAGGTGCCATCAAGGGCAGAGCATCTTAGGGCATTAGCATCCGAATTGCAACGGATCGCATCCCATCTTGGATGGCTTGGCTCATTCGTCAGAGACCTTGGCAACGTCACGGTGTTGATGTGGTCCCTAAGAGAAAGAGAATTCATCCTAGACTTACTGGAGGCCTTGAGCGGTGCTCGGTTCAATAACAACTTCATTCGCATAGGCGGAGTACTAAAAGATATGCCATCAAGCCTGGGAGAGCAGATATTCAAGGTCACGAACAGGCTTGAAAATGCCCTGGACGATTTTGAGAAAACCCTTGAAGGCTCTTCCATCTTCAGGTCCAGAACCATGGATGTTGGATATCTGACCGGAGCTCAGGCAATGGAGTTGGGCGTTAGCGGTTCAAACCTGAGAGCTTCAGGAATTGGAATGGACATCCGCTCCCATGCCCCCTACTCAATTTATGAGGACCTGGACTTTGTTTGCGCGATCGAAAGAGAGGGTGATTGTTTTGCCAGGTATCGAGTAAGGATGGAGGAGATGCGAACTAGCATATACCTGATAAGACAGATCTTGGATAAGTTACCTGACGGCGATACCTGGCTTAAGGCACCACTCAGGCCAGAAACCGGTTCCGTTTACACCACAGTTGAAGGCGCCAGAGGAGAATGCGGCATATTCTTGACTTCGGATGGAAGCGAAAAGCCAGCCAGGCTCAAAGTGCGCTCTCCATCACTTTCGAATCTTTTTGCTGCGCCATCTATCCTGCGTGGCTATCGGCTGGAAGATGTTAGCGCCATTGTGGACAGCCTGGACATTTGCATCAGCGAGGTGGACCGATGAGACCTAATACATCTACTGGTGAAAGCCAGCATGATGCACCAATGAAGCCAAGCACATGGGCTGAGGTGGGTCAGAAAGGTGGATCGACGAGCTTGGGCACATGGGCTGAGATAGGTCAGAGAGGTGGATCAACGAGCTTGGGCACATGGGCTGAGATAGGTCAGAGAGGTGGATCGACGAGCTTGGGCACATGGGCTGAGATAGGTCAGAGTGAGGCACCGACAAGATCCAGGGGGTTAGATAATGCATTATGAGGATTTCATTAGAGGCCTGATCCTATGGGCACTCACCCTGGTAAAAGACATCATCCAGGGAGTGTTATGGTGGATCCATTCTGTGCTTCCAGGCTGGATACCAGGGGTCAGATCGACACTTTGGTGGATACGCTCCCTCTTCGATATTCTCGTGGAAGCCCATATCGTCGATGCGTTCCTCTCGCTTGTAATGGCCTTAATGGTAATGGCTATTGCATTCGGCAGCATTCTCAACCTGATTTGGCTGGAGAAAAAGATTCTTGCCAGGATACAGGGCAGGGTGGGTCCCCGAGTGGCAGGTCCTTATGGGCATTTACAGACCTTTGCTGATGCTTTCAAGCTATTTGCCAAGGAGATAATCCACCCCAAGGGTGCTGATAAGGTCATATTCATGGTAGCTACGATGATTTTGGCAAGTGTGGTCTTCATGCTGATTGCACTGGTACCGCTTTCTCCGGACTTCTCAGTGAGCAGGATCCAAGGTGGGTCCATACTGGTACTGGCGATGTTCATGTTGATCCCAATGGCCGCCATGTCTGGAGGGTGGGCATCCAACACATCGGGCTCTTCGAGCAATGGGTTGCGCACTGGGCTGGTGATGGGAGCCTGTGGTGTGCCTATGCTGGTAGCCATGATTGTCCCGGTATTTCTTGCAAGGTCTCTGGATTTCCAAGTAATTGTGGCCTACCAGGCCTCCTTAGGCATTTACGGCTATCTTGTTTACCTTGGAACAGCCTTCATCAGCATGTTCATGTTCATTGTGGCGTCAAGTGTTCTGACCAGACGCGAGCCCTTCGGAAATGTCGATAGCACTGGACTTGCTAGAGGAGGTTGGGACCAGGAGTATGGTGGATGCCGCAGGCTAGTGATCAGGACTGCGGAATATTTCCTTATCTTCTTTGCATCAGTGGTTGTAGTAATTCTGTTCCTTGTGGGTTGGGCTGGACCCGCATTCCTGCCGCCTGTTATGTGGATGGTCCTGAAGGTTCATGGAGTATTTTTCATATTCATATGGGTGCGTGCCTCTCTGACAGACCTTGGAACCCATCAGGCTCTTGAACTTGGGTGGAAACGGCTATTCCCGCTTTCCTTCCTGGGGTTCTTCCTAGCAGCTACCATGAAGGTCATGGGGGTGTTGCCATGAGCCCGGCACAAAAGCGATCAAAGGTCGAGGATGTGGCAGGCAAAGCGGCAGCCAAACCCGCAACCCAGGTCAAGACACATGAAGCAGTAGCACAACCACGAGAACAGGGTAAGCCTCAGAAGAAGTCAGCAGAGCCAACCCGCCAGGATGAGGCAAGCAAGCAATTGCAGGCCAGTAAGGCTAGCATTTCAGGAATGATCCTCAAACCCATGGCTGCAACCCTGAAGCAACTGCTCAAGCCAACGGCTGATAAACCGCCGACCATCAATTATCCCTGGGAGCGATTGGAGTTCGCTGATGGCTACAGAGGCAGGCTAAGGATGCTCTGGGAAAGATGCATAGGCTGTGGGTTATGTTCACTATCCTGCCCAAGCAACGCCATCACCATGGAGACACTAGCCGAGGACAAACTTGACCCTGATGAGCTGCTGGCGTTGACTGCAAGAAGATCCAGGGCTGCTCGCGCTGATAAGCATATAATGCGACCCTCATTGGACCTAGGCAAATGTATGTTCTGTGGCCAGTGCACAGAATTATGCCCTGCATGGGCAATTATCATGACCAAGGAGGTGGAGATGGCTGAATACTCCAGAGAAGAATGCTTCCATTCCTCCGAGCGCATGCGCATCCTGGAATTCCAGCTAGACCAGGAATTGCCAAAGGTCCTGGGCGATGTTGCAAACGAGCAACAAGAAAAGGCCAATGCCACACAGAACCCAAATACGGAGAATGCTGTGAACAGAAGCTCACTTCACAACAGAGTCAGAGAATTCCCAGTGTTGGATGCTTTGACATACGATGGCTGCAGCAAGTGTGTCGAGGTCTGCCCAACACAGTGCATCGACCTAAAAGATGGGCTTCCTGTTGTGGATGTCAGTTGTTGCATAGGATGCCGCCCGTGCACATTGGCCTGCTCCAAAGGCTCCCTGATAATGGAAGCCCTCATGGACACATCTTCATCCCACATTAAGCTAGATGGAGGTGAGGATTAAATGGCTCCAATTCCACTGGACTTCATAATGTTCGTCACATTGGCTGGACTTGCCATCCTGGGCTCGCTGGGTGTGGTGTTCTCAAGGGTCCTGGTAAGGTCTGCCCTGTGGCTGTTGGGCACACTTTGCTCCATAACTGGATTGTTCATCCTCATGGGAGCGGAGCAGGTGGTCCCCATATTTGTACTGGTTCAGATCGTAGGGATCTGTACCCTACTTGTATTCGGAGCGGTCTTGGCAGACCCAAAAAACATGCAGGAGGGGGATACACATGAGTGATAGATTCTACGCCTTCGCCGCAGTTGCTGAAGTTGCCACCGCTCTTGTGATACATCTCATCATTGGCTATCATACAGCTCAATATGTCTATTACCTGGAGATCTTTCTGTTCATTGTCCTAGTCCTTTCTGGTGCTGACCTGGGAGTCAAACGCTCTGCTATCGGTGCAATGGCTGGCCTTGGGGTGATGGGTATTATATATGCCATCAGCGAACATACTTGGCCAGCCCAGGTTCCGAACTCCATATCCCTCGTTACTGCTGCAAATGACCTATTTACAGACCATGGCCCGGAATTGCTCATGGTAGCTCTTGCCTCGGCCTTGGCCCTGATAGGCGGCGCTAGCATGGTGAGAAAGGCGTTGGAGCTGGCAAACAGCGAGCCAAGTAGCGCAACACTCGATGATGATGTTTCAGACACTAACGGAGCCGTTGCTGATCAAAAATATGTCCGCATAGACCTTAGAAATGAGACTGATATTGCTGATGATAATGTAGCTGATGAGGACATACCAGATAATGATGATGGCGGGATGGAGGTGAACGTATGATATCCATTGAATGGTATCTTGGATTCTCTGCCCTTATCTTTGTTATAGGGGCTTTTGGGATGCTGGTCCGCAAGAACTTCCTGGCCTCCCTTATGAGCTCAGAATTGATGCTGGCATCAGCAATTCTGAATCTGGCAGCGTCTTCAGCCTTTGGAACGAGCACAGACCCGGATGGGAGTCTTGTGGCGCTTCTCTGCATTGGCATGGCAGTTCCTCAGACCGTTGTAGGACTCTCCATCATGATGGTGATGATAATCAAGCATGATGGAGGTACCAATGCGGGAAAAGCAGGGAAAGCAGAAAAAGAAAAAGAAAAAGAAAAAGAAGAAGAAGGAGTAGAAGAAGAAAGAAAAACTGGAAAAGATACCGTTGGAACTCTACTTCTTGGCCTGGCTGTTGTGCTTGGAATGGTTGTTGCCATCCTCTGGAGTAATCTGGTCATGTTCTATATCGGGATTGAGTTCTCAAGCATCAGTCTCTACCTGCTTGTAGGGCAATACCGACATAGACAGCACCGCCAGGGGCAAAGCACCACACTGGCTCAATCAAGGCTCTATCTCGCCGGAATGGCTGGCTCTGGCTTTATGCTCTATGGTATCTCGATGCTGTTGCTGGTAGGCAGCCAGACCACACTTGATGCGTTCTGGAGCATTCTTGCCGACCCATTGGCACCCACTGTTGGGTATTACGAACTTGCAGCATGGCTTATGCTACTGGCTGGCATCATCCTAAAAGCTGTGGTCGCACCTGTTGCCTGGTTCCGAAACATCAGCAAAGGAATTGAGCCACCACAGAATAACTGATGCATGGGATAATCCACAGTATATAGAATTAGTTCACCAGTCTATAGGATCAGTATTATTTCTTATTCTTTGCTGGTCACCAGTTAGCGCATTATTTCTTATTCTTTGATGGTTTCCAGTTTATGGGGCATGCCTCACCAGTTTGGAGCGCCTGCAAAACCCTCAAAGTCTCATCGGTGCTTCTGCCGATCCCAAAATCATGGTGTAGCATATAGCGCAGGATTCCGTCTGGATCTATGATGAATGTGCCTCGAAGCGCCATTCCCTTGTCCTCGACCAGTACACCATATAGTCTGGATACGGCCTTCTTGAAATCGCTGAGCAAGGGATATGCGATCCCTCCAAGCTCCTTGGACCAGGCCTGAAGTGTCGGGACGTTATCGGTGCTGACCCCAATGATGGATGTGTTGAGCTTCTTGAACTTTGCAAGTTCCTTGTTATACTCAACCACTTCTGACTGGCATACCCCTGTAAAAGCAGCAGGAAAAAAGAACATGACGACCCAACTGCCGATATACCTTGAAAGCTCTATCTCTCCTGCATCCGTCGATTCCAGCTTGAAATCCGGTGTTATCTCGCCTACCATTACCAAATATATGCCTCCTTGTTACAGAAGCGACAACGGCATTGAAGTGTATATCATTTGCGCAGAGCTGATATTATGAAAAAATAGGCCGCCTATTCCTTGCCCAGGGGAAATATTGAAAAAATATGTTGCCTTTCAATTAAAAAACTTGGAGGTTGGATATATTGACAATAAAGGGGCTATCCCCTGCACAGGTACTATGGGACATTGCCTAGGTCGGATACAGCGAGAAATCCTTGCCTAGGGTTAGCTTGATAAGTGTCATAAACCCGT
>JAUVCJ010000159.1 GCA_030595765.1 Thermoplasmatota archaeon
GGCCACCGATAAGATAGGCTTCAATTTTGGTATCTAACCCATCAGAGATATGGTTGATAGCAATATCCAGCTCATTTTCCGTAAATTTACCAGCGATGGCCAAGCAGTAACTCCTCCAAATCCCTGTTGAGATGATAGAACAGTGCATGTTTCTTCAACTCAACCATTTCAACCTGACCATGTCTTAGACTCTTCTGTGCAAATCTTTTTACCCTGGGCTCCATCGGATCGATCATCATTGCCTGTATCAATGCCTCGGCTTCACATATCTCTCTTTGCACAGGGGAGTAGTGATAGTATTCGTTCCTGTGAATAACATCATGACCCAGCTCTGCTAGCCTGGAGATTGCTGCAAGACAGTATTTGGGATCATTCACTACTCTATCGTTGGAGAGAATGTATTCATCTCTATATTGCCATATTAGGCTTGCATTAGGATGCATAGCATTGAGGTGAGACAAATTTCTGTGCTCAGAGTATTTGAAAACAAAGGATATAATTTCCAGGTGAGAAGGCGATAATCGATATTTTTTCACGTTTTTTACTACGATGCCCATTCCCTTCAATCTCCCCAAATAAGTTTGAACAGTTCTAGGGCTTAGCCCAGTTCTATGCGATATATGCCTTGTTGTGCTACCAGAATCCAAAAGCAGTGGTAACATCTTCAATCTAGATCCCAAGAAAAGCCGCTCAAATTTCATATGGGGAACTTCTCTTAGGAGCTTTGCAAGCTCGTTTCCCATAGGTGATTGACTGAGCTGAACAATGGTATGGAATCCATGACGTTGGCTAGAAACAAAGCCAAGCTGTTGCATATGGCTAGCGCATTCCGAAACATGGCTTTTAGACTTATCAAGAGCAAAAGCTAGATCAGTTACATTGGAGCTTCTATCTAAAAGGTGCTTTAATATAAGTAGCTCAGTCATATTCATTCGCTCTTTTGCCATTAATACGACAAAATACCGAAACAGTATATAAGCAATTCGGTATTTTTGCGCAGATAGCAAAGAGTTACAGTATTATGACGTCAATTTTAGAATGATGTCACTTAGCCGCCCACCCACCCCAACAGGCGCATCCGCGCCTTTATTCGCGAAACAAGTTTCGCTCAAAAGCCGCCTCCCCAGCGTCACTCACGGTTTCCACGCGTTGTTATTTCCATTCATCAACTTATATCTCAAAAAACCTCACATACCATATTTCCGGCATCTGTCAACTCCAGCACCCCACCATCTTCCTCAACCCAGCCCTTCAGCAGCCACTTATCAATGAAGTGCCTACGGTAGTACATTTTATCGCTCTGGAGCTGATCCTTGCTCTTATCTCGCTTCGTTATGAGCCCAGCCTCCCTAAAGTCCTTTATCATCTTGCGATAGGTGGTGGAGTGGTTCTTCTCCTTCTTTTCCTGAAAGGTTTTAAGTCCAGCAACCAGGTCTTCAGGCGGTCTATGTAACGGAAAAGTTGGGAGCTCGCTTGCATAATAGACATCCTTTGCAAGCCCCACTGGCTTCCCATTCTCATAAAACGCATCCTCCTTGACCATAAACTCCTTGACCCCTATGCTGAAGGGCTTAGCGCCTTCCATCATGCAAGCTATCATTCCGGCGGCTGCATAGGTAGTTGGCCCAGCACTGAGATTGATGTATACATCATTACCATCCTTTCGCTCTTTCTTCATTATCTCTACCAGATGCTTTAGAACAGGTGCAAATTTATAAACCTCGGTCTTGACACGTATTGGTTCGATACCTGGGTTCTCCCGAAGCTGCCTACAAACCTCTTCAAGAAATTCGGCATAAACATCTTTATTCTTCTTGTCTGCGCCTTTTTTTCCGCCCTTTTTCTTGTCATTTTTGCCGGCATCGCCTTCCCCATTTTCCTTAGTCCAGTGCAGCAAATAGACTCTGTCAGCACCGATCTCGGCAATGGGTTTGACAATTTTTACTGTTTCAAATGCTACGCAGGAAATAACGACTGTCTGGCGTTTTGTAATCTTCATAATATCACCGAGATATAACTAGTATAACGTTATAGCCTCTATATACTTTACGGTTGATAATCTATTTGGTGGAAAAATGAACGGGCTAAAAACAAAAGCGGGTGCGGACAGGACATTGAATCAGAAGATGATACTTTTCCTCATGGGAAACGGAAGCTTGCAGGCAACAAGCAGCCAGGAACTGTATGAGCTGGCATGGACAAATGGAATAAGGCCAGTCAATGAAAGGCGGCTCAAATCCAACAGGCGCTTTAGGGGTCAGGTATGCTGAACCTAAACACAACAAAGGGGTGAAGTAGATGACAAAAACAGAAGTGTTCAAAAAGGTTCAGAAAGCCTTCAAGGATGGAAAGCTTGAACCCAAAAATTCGGGAGATGAAGATGATTGTGAGTTCTCAATCACAAAGGTCAGAAAAACCAATGCTGGGAAAGCCATAATCGTTATTGACATGGATTGTTTGGAACCCTGCGAAGAGTTAATGGAAGAAATTAAATCCTTGATCGTCAAGGAATCAAAGCTGACGAAAAAAGAGAGGGAAGACATATTTCTCGTGCTTGAAAAGCCAAAATACATAAAAGAGCTGGAGGAGACAGTTTATGACCTTTGCATGGAAAGCGATGCGAGCATGCCAGAAGTTGTCCATCTTCTTGAACGAATGATGAATGGATTCGCCTGCAGCATCCAAGACGATTATGATGCACTTCACAGACCAATGTGGGCCAGAAAATTAGAGCCTGAACAGGCAAGCAACAATAAAGAGTGGCTTGCATACATCATGTAAGCATCATGTAAGAGTTGATAACTATGTCCAACAGATATTCGATTTCACGCCTGAACACATTTAGAAGCTGCCCATATCAGTACAAACTGCGCTATATCGATAAAGTCAGGATTAGTGGCGAGAGCATAGAGGCTTTTATGGGCACTCTAGTTCACAAGGCTCTGGAGATTCTTTATTCAGAATTGCTGAAGGGAAGAATACTGGACAAAGAAGAATTTCTAGAAATTTACTCCAAACATTGGAGCCAGAAGATGAATGACGACGTGTTCGTTGTGCAGGAAAACATATCAAAGCGACAGTACCTCGACAAGGGAGCAAAGATGTTGGCAGAGTACTATGATACAAATCATCCATTCAATGAGGGAGAAATACTTGGGCTGGAGCTGGAGGTAAATGTACCATTGGGTCAAGCCATTGATGCCAGGTTCAGAGGAGTAATTGACAAGGTAGTAAGGCACGAAGACGGCAGATTTGAAATTCACGACTACAAGGCCGGCAGAATGCCAAAACATCATGAACATGGCCATGAGGATCAATTAGCTCTTTACCAGATTGGTATCGAAGCTCTGTATCCAGAAGCGGTTGGCAACACAGAACTGGTGTGGTACTATCTCAAGTTCCCCAAAATTATTCGTGTGAAGAAAAGCACTGAAGAGCTTGCTGATTTGATGAGCGATACGATATCTCGTATAAAAGAGGTAGAAGCCGCTACCATTTTTCAGAGGAAGCGTTCTTATCTTTGCCAATGGTGTGAGTATAAACCCATTTTTTGTCAATCGGATGAGTATAAAGAGGGCTGCTTGGGTGATGAATGCCTGAGTGATAAATGCTTGAATGATGATTGCTTGGATGACGAATGCAAAACTGATATTAACACAGGGGGTGGTTCATGTTCCAGCCAGGAGCATGCTCCAACCAGTAATCTGCCCAAACCAGGAGCGTGTTCCCACCAGGAGGGATTGAATGAGTAATAAGAGAGTAATTGAACACCTGCCAGGAGAAAAGCAAGATGAGTTACTGGAAATGTACAAGCAGGCTGCAGGTTGTGACCCTTTCGGCACCTTCATGATCCTGCCTTCATCTCGTATGGTGAAGACATTAACCAGAGCCCTCAATGATGAGGGGTTTCCAGTAATAACGTCAAGCATTGTCACTCTTGACAAATTAGTAAGGAACAACTTCGATGACTTTGCCACCAATGAGATACTCCTCGACCAGGAGGAGTCAGAACTTCTATTTGACAATATTCTTACAGACATGGAAGGAAAGCTTTCAACCCTATGCTCCAGGGGCTCTCATAGCTTTTCTCTTGCCCAGATACTGCGGCGCTTTCATTCTACAATCACAAGGTACAAGGTGAACTATCCAGAGGATCTGGGGAGCCATAAGAGCAATAAGAGCTCTGACATCGGCATGGTTTTCAATGCCTACAACAGCCACCTCATAGAAAATGAAATGATTGACGGTGACCTTCTGCTTATATGGTTTATGGATGCCATCCGTCAGAAAAAAATAGATGTCAGAAACATGTTCGTTTATGGCCTCTATGAATATGAACCTCTTGAGAAGGACATAATGAAGAGCCTGGTTGAGATGGCAAAAAACGTGGTCTACTTCAACCCATGCTTCAACAATCCCAATTTTTTCCAGGATGACCTGGGATGGCTTCCAAACATGACAACGGAAGCACCTGCTGCATCCCACTGGCTTGACAGCCTATTTACAGAGACAAGAGGTGAAGTCCCAGGTGTCCCCATGGAGGTGCTTGAGGCAAAGGAGAGCAAAGATGAGTTCAAATCTATTGCCCAGGAGATCCGAAACCTGATTGCAGACGGAAGTGAGCCAGGAAGCATTGCTGTTGTTCTGACGGAACCATCCAGGGAGATGGCGCATGTTCACAGCGTGTTTGAGGATTTTGCCATCCCCTTCGATGCGGCAGCTGGAACTAGCCTTGCTGAATCCCCACTCATTGATGGCATCATATCGCTTCTTGAGGTTCCTACCAGCAACTATGGCAGAATGGAACTGGTCAATGCCCTCAAATCACCATATCTGAATTTTCAGATCGGAACCGAGTCTGGCTACAAGCCAGACATGTACAGCATTGACCTCCTTTCCAGAGAGGCAAAAATTGTGGAGGGAAAAGAGGGTTGGCTACGGGGGATGGGATGGTTATCAAGATATTATGATGAAAGAGCAGGCAATCCTGACCTAAGCGAGCATGGAAGAAAAGCATATTCAATCAAGGCCGCCAGGTTAGAGAAGATGATTGTCTATCTCCAGGGACTATTCAACACCTTGGATGAACTTATTGGAGAGAAGACAACCCTTGAGCACATAACCAGTGTCAGAACATTGCTTGAATTGCTCGAGCTTAACAAGCAACTGGAATTTGATGACACGGCCATAATGGAAGCCGATGCTAGAGCCCTTAGTAAGCTCTATGGCATTCTTGAATCAATGGAACGCACCCATCTTCTTCTTCCTGGTGGCACGCTGTTGTTTGAAGATTTTATCGAGGGCATAAAAAGAATTTTGAGGAATAAGAACTACAACACGAACAGGAGAAATCGCACTGCCGTCCAGGTTGTGGGGCTTAGAGAACTTGCCCATACCTCCTTCTCATACGTTTTCCTCACCTCATTGAATGAGGGGTTGCTTCCAAGGGTGAACCTATCTGAATTGCTGGCAACCGAACAGGAAAGCAATAGAATGAAGCTGCTATCCAAGAGAGACCTGCTCAGACAGGAGAGCTACTATTTTGCCTGTGCTATTGCGTCTGCAAGCCAGAACATTTATCTGAGCCGACCAAAGGTGAGAGGGGAGAACCCACTCATATCCTCGTACTTCCTTGAGGCTCTGAAGCTCAACTATACCACACATCCATGGGAGCATGAGGAGTATCCAGGCTCATGGGAGGAACACCAAAAGGCAGAGGGAACTGCAATGACTCAAGGCCACTTTAAGGACATAAAGGTTCTCAACAAGGAAGGATCGATACCATCCAATGTGGCCAGAATTATGAATATTGAAAGGT
>JAUVCJ010000056.1 GCA_030595765.1 Thermoplasmatota archaeon
TGTGGATTTCCCAGTGCCTTTCTGCCCACGAATAAGAACACCACCGACATTCGGGTTGATGGCATTGAGAATGAGAGAGCGTTTCATTGTGTCCTGGTCGACGATGGCAGAAAATGGATATAAGAACCTCTTGGTCTTGGATTTCTGATTGCTCGAAAGTGTCTCGGTCCTTTTCTTGATCGTTTCCTGCTCCCGCAGTGCCACCAGTTGTATCTCGACCTCGCGCTCCCTTTCAGAGGCTTGCTGGACCCGCTCCTTGATGTTCATTTCCTGGCTGCGCATTTCCTCGACCTTATATTTCAATTCCTCGCGCTCACGATCAATTTCCTTCTCAAGCTGGCGCCTTCTCTCCATTTCTGTCATCTTGGATTCCAGCTCGATCTGTTTGCGCATGGATTCCTCACGCCGGGTCATCTCGGACATGAGCCTGCGTCGTTCGTCCTCCATTCGCTTTTTCTCGCGCTCCAGATCCTCAACCCCCGTCCCAGCTTGTCCTGATGAGGGAGTGCCAACGCCTGGTATCATGCCTGATGCACCCATCTGGGCTGGACCAGGTCCTTGGATGTATTGGGTGGGGCCTACTGTGGAAACACCACCAGCTCCAGTTGCAGCTCCTATGACGG
Organism: Thermoplasmatota archaeon; assembly: GCA_030595765.1. Lineage (GTDB taxonomy): Archaea > Thermoplasmatota > Thermoplasmata > JAUVCJ01 > JAUVCJ01. The sequence continues at coordinate 624 of JAUVCJ010000056.1, forward strand.
TTCTGTTCCTGCTGGAAAGAGCCTTTGCCATAGAAAATCCTGCTCTCTTGAAGAGAAACGGAACCAGACCCAACATTGCAACGAACAGGGCCATAGATATCAGTTGCACCTCTCCACCACCCAAAGATATGACTGGGCGATTCATTAGTAGATCACTTATGTATATCAGGTAGACTAAAATAATGCCCAATACAAATATTGTGAAATAGAATATCTCTTCGGAATCATAGAGGAACCTGGCACCGCACTCGGTGCAGGAATGAGAATTGCGTGGGATCTTTGCCATGCATCTAGAGCATCTGACCTGGCCCTTTGCCTCGACCACTGTTGCAGTTTCCATGAGGTCAAGCCTTCCCACAATGGAAAAGCCTTTCTTTTTAGCTAGGTAAAGTACCAGGCCAACAGATGTGATTATCCCGGACGAGTACATGAACAATAGTGTTTCGGGAATAAGCTCAAGGGTTCCCTCGGCTTCAATAACATTCATCATGAGAATTAGCAAAAGCTGAACCAGTCCCACTGTGAAGATTGCGAAATATATGAATTCCTCTTTTCGACTCTCAGCCATGCATTCTCCTCATTGCCTTTTTCGAACCTTTGGCATTCACCGCAGCCATATGCTCATGAATCAGAATGGCCAGATACGTCCGACAAATTCACTATGGTTGAACCCATATATAACATTTACATATCTGATATTCGAAAGTATTTGTAGTCTAAGTACAAAGCTATCCCGGTTTAGTTGTGTTTATAGGGGTCCCCGGTCAGCCGAAACGTCAGACCGCATTATAGGGAGAAATAACAACGCAGGAGCCTCATATATTTTCGAAATTCCAATGGATTTAACGGAAAAATTCACTTTTTAGTAACGTTGAAACGTCTCGGAAAGTTTATATAGGGTGTCTGACAATACCTAGTATTTGTCTGACACCTCGTCGGACGAAACGGGATGCGTCTCCAGACGCTTCTCGATAACAAAAATGGAGGCAAACAAATGACAACAGCAATTACCCTAGCAACTCTCGGAATTGGAATGATACTAGTCCCTGTATCCTACCTTTTCTGGATGGTGTCCACCAACGCAAAGTACGCAGACGCAATGAAACTGGAATTGGCACGGTGAACAGGAGGCGATGAATATGAATATCATCTCAGAGGATCTGTTCGGCGAGAACGCAATTCACCTGAAGGTCAGCAACCGCAGGCGAAGACGACCAACTGGTTTTGCAAGAGTCAGCATCTGCCCGATGGCAAGCTGATCTCTCCCTTAACCTAAACCACGCAAAGCCTTGGCTCCCCAACCCCTAACTGAACCCAGGGAGCCACCAGTCTCCTACAAGCATAGCCTAATCCAGAGCTATACCGCATTTATCTACAAACATAGCCAAAAAACAGGCCAACATCTCATCAAGCAACATCCCGCCAATAATCGGGGATATAACATTTTTTATACTCGTCTATACAATACAGGTAACATAGATTATTCTAATTCAGGAGGTTATGGGTTGGGCACCAACGAGGAAATCGAGGATCTGAAGGAATGGGAATCAACTCTCGAGGAGCGTGAAAACGCTTTGCTTATCAGGGAGAGAGAACTGGATGAGAGGGAAAAACATCTGGAAGAAACTAGGCGCGCTTTGGATGGTGAGACAAATAGTATTCCAGATAGCACCCCTGATATTATCTCAGATAGTGCTCCCGAGATTACCCCAGATAGTTCCCCAGATGGATCCACCTTAGCAGATGAACTCAATCTCCCAGATTCAATGGAGCAAGAGGTAGCCGCTCCGGCAAACCCCCAAGATGACATTTCTGCAGCTACAACTATGCAACCAGAGGATCAGCCAAAAGAGAAGATGTGTGAGCTCTGCGGTGCAAAACTGGCATATGTTGAGCAGTATCATCGCTGGTATTGCTACGCATGTAAAATGTATGCCTAGTTAACCAAGCACGGCAACAGGCACATCAGTCTCAGATCAATTTACCTAACAGAAGCTTACATTGCAACATAGCATTTGCGATATTTTAGCAGGCCCCAGTACATCACATTTCCGAGATTTTAGCATAAACTTATATCCACAATCCAGATTGTGGGGCTTGGAGGCAGTAGCTTGAGTCAACCAGCAATCGAGCCCTATCGCATAAAGGCCGTAGAACCCATTGTCCTTCATCCACCCGAGATGAGGGTTTCCCTTATGGAACAGGCAGGATACAATACCTTCAAGCTTAAGGCTCAGGATATTTTCGTCGACCTCCTTACGGATTCAGGCACCTCGGCAATGAGCATGAACCAGTGGGCTGGCATCATGATGGGAGATGAATCGTATGCAGGATGTAGAAATTTCTTCAATCTTCAAGATACGGTCATGGATGTGTTCGGATTCGAGAACTTCGTCCCTACCCATCAAGGAAGAGCCGCTGAGAACATTCTGTTCTCCATGATAATCAAACCAGGCCACATCGTGCCCAATAACATGCATTTTGACACCACTGGTGCCAACATCCGCAGTAACGGCGGCACACCTGTTAATCTGGTGATCGACGAGTCCTACGAGGTCAGTAGCACCCATCCGTTCAAGGGGAACATGGACCCGAACAAGCTCACGGCACTGCTAGATGGAGAAGGTAAAGGAAAGGTTCCCATCATCATGCATACCATCACCAATAACTCTGGAGGTGGCCAACCAGTTTCCATGGCCAACATCAAGGAGATAGCCAACATCGCCAGGGGCAAAGGCATTCCCTTTTTCTTTGATGCGTGCAGATTTGCTGAGAACGCCTACTTCATCAGGACACGCGAGGAAGGTTATGCTCAATCGTCCATCGCCGAGATCGTGAAGGAGATGTTCTCCTACGTGGATGGCTGGACCATGAGCGCAAAGAAGGACGGCCTTGTCAACATCGGCGGCCTGCTGGCAGTCAAGGACGATGAGCTTATGGGAAACATTCGGGACACGCTCATACTCATCGAGGGCTATGTGACCTACGGCGGCCTGGCAGGAAGAGACCTTGAAGCCATGTCCAGGGGACTTCGCGAGGTTCTGGATCTTGACTATGTCTCATTTAGGGTGAATCAGGTCAAGTACCTTGGAGACCGCCTGACTGAGGCCGGTATCCAGATCATCACTCCTGTTGGCGGACATGCAGTTTACATCAATGCAAAAGATTTTCTGCCTCATATCCCACAGAGCGAATTCCCTGCCCAGGCTCTGGTCTGCGACCTTTATCTCGAAGGCGGCATTAGGGCTGTGGAAGTGGGCTCGCTGATGTTTGCCACAACCAACCCGGAAACAGGCGAGGTTGTCTATCCAGAACTGGAGATGATCAGGCTGGCTATTCCACGCAGGGTATACACATCAACTCACTTGGATTATGTGGCCGACACCCTTATACGCATCAAGAGCAAGAGCCATCAACTGGGTGGCTACAAGATAGTCAAGGCCAATGGCCTTCTCAGGCATTTTACAGCAGAGATGGCTCCACTTTGAACTCCTGACTTAAACAAACAGCCACGATGCCAGAGCAGATATAAGCTATTCGATCTTAGATTAAATGCTCTCGATCTTAGATCAACTGCTCTCGATCCTAGATTAATGCTCTCGATCTTAGATCAAATGCTCTCGACCCTAGATTAATGCTCTTGATCCGTCTAGGTGAAGGCTGAGAATCCACGCTTTCCAACCAGCGGTACAAAGACGCATCCGCCTAGCATTTCCTTTCTGAGGTTTCCATCCCTTTTCTCCATCAGCATCAGTTCCTGAACACTTAGGCTTCCAGACGGGACAAGCAGCAATCCCGGGTCGTCAAGTTGCTCAATAAGTTCAGGCGGTATCCCAGGCGAGGCGCAAGCCATCCAGATCCTCTGATAAGGAGCGCCTTCAGGGTGCCCAACAGAACCATCGGCATGTACAACGGTTACCCTGTTGGAGTAACCTGCGTTTTCCAGGTTGCTCCTGGCTATCTCCACCAGCTCTGGTATGACCTCCACTGAGGTTACATGACCCTCGGAGCCAAGAAGCTCGGCAATAACAGCAGCATGGTAGCCACAACCACCTCCGATCTCAAGGCAATTCATACCTGGCATGGCCTGGAGATGCTCTGCCATCAATGCGACCATGTGAGGAGCTGATATGGTCTGGCCATGTCCGATGGACTGAGGTCTATCAACGTATGCCACTCTCTGGAGTTTGGCTGGGAGAAATAGATGCCTCTTGACACTCTCCATAGCATCAGCCACCTCTGTTGTCCGGATGTAGCCATCAGCCTTGAGCCTATTTACAAGGACTTTCCTGGCTAGAGCCATGTCATTTTCATGCATTGCCCCTACATGGGTTCGTATTAGAAAAAGATGCACCATGCATACGGAATAGGATTACAAAAGTATTCAAGCTGACCCTCGGCCAACTACCGATTACAGGCAAGAGAATTTAGGCCATAGGTTTTTGTTCCCATAGGGGCTACCCTGGATCGAGTGAGCCAATGAGCTGGAAGTATCCATTGTCCGATATAGACATCACCGAATCCGACCTCGAAGCCCTGATGGAGGTAGCCAGGTCCAAGTGGTTTTCCTTGGGCCCAAAGACCTCAGAGCTCGAATCCAGCTTCGCACAATACTGTGGTGTCAAACACGCACTTGGTGTCTCCAGCGGCACTGCGGCCCTCCATCTAGCATTGATGGCCATGGGTGTTGAGCCTGGTGACGAGGTGATCGTGCCATCTCTTACGTTTGCAGCTACGAGCAATGTAGTGCTTTATTGCGGAGCCACGCCTGTGTTCGTGGACATATTGGGCCCTGAAGATCTGAACATGGACCCAAACGAGGTGGCAAGGCACATTACTCCCAAGACAAAGGGCGTGATCCTGGTCCATTATGGTGGATACCCTGTGGACATGGATGGCCTGGAGAGCGTGCTTGACAGAGAAAAGCATTTCATTGTCGAAGATGCTGCTCATGCGCCAGGTGCAACGGCAAATGGCAAGAAAGCAGGCAAGAGAGCTGGCTCGTTAGGAGATATTGGCTGCTTCAGCCTTTTTGCCAACAAGAATATCGCAGTGGGAGAGGGTGGACTGCTGACCACAGACGACCCAGACATTGCTGAGACTGTGAGATTGCTCAGGTGCCATGGCATGTCATCACAGACCTGGGATCGTCATTCCGGAAGGGGTTTTACCTATGATATAGTGAATCTGGGGCATAATTACCGCATTAACGAGATGGAAAGCGTTCTGGCACTTGGACAACTGGATAGGTTGGATGCAAACAATGCAAAAAGAAAGGAATTGACACTTCGCTACTGGTCAAACCTGGAAGGCCTTGCAAACATCGATATCCTATCTCTTCCATTCAGGGACAGGCCAGACGGTGGAAGCTTCCATATCCTGCCTATCCTGCTCAAAGATCCGGAAGTACGAGTTCCATTGCTGGAGCATCTGAAAGAGAGGGGCATCCAGACAAGCATACATTACAGGCCTGTTCATTTGATGAGCTACTACAGGGAGTCTCATGGCCACCAAGTTGGAGAATTGCCAAAGACCGAGGATGTTGCAGGCAGGGAAGTAACTCTTCCTCTGCATTCCTTGATGTCCGAAGCGGATGTGGACCAGATATGCACTGCTGTAAAGGATTTCTTTGCATGAATGTGAAGGTTGAATAGATGAATGAATGAGTAGATGGATGAAAGTAATGGATGAAAGTAATGGATGAATAGATGGGTGAAAGTGATGGTTGAATGAATGGATGAAGGAAGGAAGGAAGGAAAGAAAGAATGGGTAGATGAAGTAGATGAGAGAGGGTTTCTGGAGATGAGTGGAGGATTTTAATATGATCAGAGGAGGCTTGACATGAAGATACTTTTCAGCTATCCCTGGAGCCTTTCTAGCTTTATGAGAAGAGACCTCGAAATGTTGAGAGAGGACCATGAGGTTAGAGCAGTTGGGTGGAAAGGTCTGAAAACATTGCCAGAGCTTAGAAAGGGTGCAAAGTGGGCGAACTTGGGATTCTCCTGGTTCGCTGACCGTCATGCAGCCTGGAATGTCAAGCTGATGAAAAAGCAGAGCAAACCCAGCATCGTCGTTGTTGGAGGATACGATGCTGCTAACATTCCAGAGCTGGAGTATGGCTCGTTCCAGGATCCAAGCAGGAAGAAGCATGCAATCTTTTGCTACCAGAACGCAACACGGTTGCTGACAGTGGATAATAACCTTAAAGAGAAAATAATCACACATACGGGCCTTTCTGGGGACAATATATTTACAGTACCCAATTGCTTTGACACTAACTTCTGGACTCCTGGTGTTAGGGATACAGAGCCACTGATCATCACAGTTGGGACTCTTGGCAAGACCACAATCCCAATAAAAGGGCTGGACACCCTAGCCAATGCTGCTAGAAAGGTAACGGACATGAAGTTTGCAGTGATTGGAAACGACAGCGATGAGCACGGAGTCAGGTTCAAACAAGATGCACCGCCCAACATGCAGTTTCCTGGGTTTATGGAGCCTTCCGAGCTGAGAGGATGGTACAGAAGGGCACACATATACGTTCAAGTCTCCCTATCTGAGTCCTTTGGATGCGCCATGGCCGAGGCCATGCTATGTGGCTGCATACCTGTTGGCACCGAGGTCGGAGGGATACCAACGGTCATGGGTGATACTGGTTTCTATGTTCCAGAAAAGGATCCTGCCAATCTGGTAAAGACGATAACGAATGCCCTCGGTTCAGGCAACCATGAGGCCCCCAGAACCAGAATAGTCGAGAACTTCCCCAAAGCCAGGCGCCTTAGAGAGCTTACACTGCACATCAAAGCAATCACACAGAAGTGACCGCAACATATTTTCTATTCCTCAGGCCAGTATTATTTCTTGAAACCGCCCTCAACGAACCTGGCGCCATCATCAGTAAGTCTGTACAGAGCTGCCCCCTTCTCAAACTTGTTCTTCTCAATGAATCCCTTCTTGATATTGTACTGGAGTGCAACAGATAGGTTCTTGATAGGCGGGTCTTGAACTTCAGCGCAAGATTCCTTGATGGGTTTCATGGGCAACTCGATTGTATTGAGCATTTTTGTGTGATAGTAAATGACTGCCAGAGCGATATGGGTGTTGCTGCTTAGCTTCTTCTCGTCAATGAACTTTGTCAAATTGGTCTCCCTTTTCGGGGCTTTGGGTACAGCAGGTGCGACTGGCATTATCTCCTTGATAGTGGAAGCTGTTGGCTGGCTGCTGGCTGATGGGATCTTGGCCTCAAGTGCCAGTATCTTTATCGCGGCGTTCTCAAGGTCTTTGAACTTTGTCTCCACGAAATCTCTGTCTCCAACTGCTTCTATCTGTACGTGTCTGCACTTGAGCTGAAGCTTGTAGTTCATGCCTCCGCCCCCGATCTTCTTTTCCTTGATGTTCCGAGTATCTAATCCATTCATTCAAATGCCCCCATTTCTGGCTGCAAAGCCTCAAACTGCCTGATATTGTCCATCAGGTATCTGAGGTAACCCTCGAATATAGTTTGTTCTGGTATAATAAATATTAGTGTATTGGAGGCATTATTATTACTGCTTATGAAGAGCTGCCACCGATGAAGACTACATCATTAATGCTAATGAGAATAATATCATTACTGCCAATATGATAAATGTCAGTACTATCAGCACCTAAAATGTTATCATTCCTTCAGCTCTTTTTTGACATAGGTGCTCATCTTTGCAGGATTTAGAGTCTCGAAGAAGAAGTTAACATCCTCACGCCTAAGCTCTCGCAAAAGATATAGGACCAAAGAATAGAGCCCAACACCAGCCAGGAAAGATAACCCAACTGCTATAAACTCAGGAAATGCAATTGCAGCGAGCAACGGTAAAAGTGCACTGATTAGCAGACCCATTACAAAAGCGGCAAAGCAATGAGCCAGGATGGGTCTCTGAAATCTGGTGCCTGTGAGCTTCTTAACCATTATCTGGCCAATTATCAGGACCACCAACGCATTCATGGTGGTGGCAATAGCAGCTCCGGATCCGCCGTTGAGTGAATAGCCAAACAAACTCCAGCCCCAGTTTGGTATCAGGATGAAGTTTCCCAAAATATTCAGGCCAGTTCCGATTATGCCAATCTTTGCAGTAAGTTTTGGCAGGTCTATCGCTGATATCTGATATATGAGCGGTCTCTGAATGGCAAGAAGATAGATGTATAGAGCCATGATCTGGAGTGGAATGGCTGCAGGAGTGAATTCAGGCCCAAGAATGGTCTGGACAATGAAAGGGGAGAAGACGATAAGAGATGCAGTTGCAGGCGCCACTAACATGGAGGTGTACCTAACAGCCTTCCCTGTAAGTGCTCTGGCTTTTCGGATCCTGCCACTGGCATGAAGTGCTGATATTGCTGGAAACAGCAGGGATATCACAGCTACAGATATGATATCTACGAAAAGTGCGACTCTCTGGGCACCAAAATAGAAGCCTACCTCAGTTGAAGGCCAAAAAGCCGCTATCATCACCTTGTCGATATACAGGGATATCATTGCCATTGACGATACCAGGAATAGAGGAAGCGAGAACGCCAGGTACTTTCTGAAGGTCTCCCAGTCAGGCTTTTGGTATGGGTATTTCCTGAATAGGAGGAAGGCTATGACAAATACAGAGAATGCTCCTGCAAGATAAGCTCCGGCAAGAGCCAGCACTCCAAGTCCGGTCAAGGCTACGAAAGCCACCAGCGGCACTCGCACAAAGCCGTCAGAGAAGGTTGGCAACTGGCTCTTTGCAGTCTTTCTCTGACCATCAAAGGTGATTATTGGAATGGTTGCCAGATTGAACAGGAAATAGTAGGCCAGGAATATGTAAATGACAGGCTCATATAGCGGATTTGCAAAACCATTACCCATTACCCGGGTCCAGACAAGAACCGAGCCCACAACGAGAAGGGCCATCACGATATTGAGCACCAGCTTGATCGCTGCAAATGTCCCGACACATTTGGCCAGGTCCATACCTTCGGATATCCGTTTCGTATGTGCCATGTTGAAACCCATGTCAGAAACGAAGTTGAAAAGACCAACAAAGGACATACCGAAACCTATCACGCCCAGAGCCCCAGCTCCCATATGGTGGCCAACTAGGTAGAGCCCTACAAGTCCAAGTAAGGCATTGATGTACCTACAAGCTATTATTAGCAGTGATTTCCGGGCTAACACAATCCCTCGAAAGGAGCTGATTGCTTATGAGGATTTCCTGGCTGAAGCAATGCCTTGAAAGGAGCTGAGTGCTCAGGAGGAGTTCCTGACAGAGGCGTCAAGCGCCCTGGCCAGCTTGCCAGTCAGGTTCTTTCTGGTATACTTCTCTACTAACTTAGGATCATAATTGGATTCAAGCACCCCATTTTTCCAATCCTTGTGAACCGCAATGAGTGTGGCTCTTATCTCCTCAACATCTTCAGGGTCGCTTTGATGTCTGCAGTTCATCTTGTTCAGCATTTCCTTGGCCTTTCCTGATGGTGTCAGCGCCATTATGGGCAGGTCTGAGCCAAGGTACTCGAACAGCTTGCCTGTTATCATGCCCTCGAAGCCTTTACCCTTACCGATTATCAGCAGAGCTACATGGGAGGAGCATAGCGCATATAGGCTCAGGTCATGGCTAAGATACCCAGCAAACTCCACATTTTTCAGGTTGAGGTCTTTTGCTGCCTGAATGAATCCATCTTCAACAAAACCAATGAAACGCACCCGGATGTCATCTTGAATGGAACTAGGCAGGCCTGAAATAGCTTTGAACAGGGGAATAGGGCTTCTTATGCCGTAAAGAGAGCCGTTATGGGTGATGATAAGCTTTTCTGGGTCTTTGCTGGTGTGTTGAGGGAAATCATCAGGGTCAAAACCATTTGGAATGGTATAGAACTTCTGTTCAATGGCAGGAGCGATGGATGACGGCTTCTGTCCTATGGAATCATGGAGTGATGAGACCATCTTCTGCCCTGTGGAATCATGGGGTGATGAGGCCATCTTCTGCTCTTCCGAATCAGTAAGAGATAACGCCAGCTCATTCTTGATCGGATCGGATACCGTGATGACAGCATCGGCCTCCAGCAGTATCCTCCTCTCAAGCTTCTCCTCCAGGGCTCTGTGTCTGGCTGTTGGATACTCGATATGGTGGTTGGATGTCCATGCATCTCTAAAATCAGCTACCCATGGTATTTTGGTCCTTTCCTTGAGCCTTCTGGCAATGATATGGCAGGTTGGAGGAGGAGATGTGGATACGATGGCCTGGAAATCTCCGTTGGCCAGGATCTCGACTCCTTTTCTGACTGCGGCTGGAAGCCACCCTGTCTTATCGTCAGGAAC
>JAUVCJ010000106.1 GCA_030595765.1 Thermoplasmatota archaeon
AGAGTTTGAGAGCAGGGGAAATCCACAGGATTTCTCCGTGACCAGCCTAAGCTACGGGCCCATTGCGTTTGTTATGAGTCCATATCAGCCGGACGCTCCACGAACAAACTCGTTAGAGTTTGAGAGCAGGGGAAATCCACAGGATTTCTCCGTGACCAGCCTAAGCTACGGGCCCATTGCTCTGCAATGAGCCCTAGGTCGGGAAATGGATGCCATTTCCCTCACTACGGGCCAGTCGTTGAACGCCAAGCCCTTGCTCGTGGCAAGAGAACTTGCCACTCACTACGGGTACTCCTTGATTGGAGAACCCAGTTGTCCAGATACATATCTGGGCAACATTGCCCATTACTGAGGAAGCCGCCTATCATTGTTCCTCTTTTTAACCATTACGGTTTGATGGGGTGCCCACCAAGATGGGAAATGTGACCTTGCTTTCGTTTCAATCCGGCGTCTCTCAGCTTCTTCTTTGTACTTATTTAGAATCTCTTATTGAAGCCTTATTGAAGATATTATTGACGATTTTTATGAGCAAGGAACTGCGCCATCTTTGCAAACGCTCTGCCTCTGTGGGATAGCTCGTTCTTCTCATCCATACCCATCTGGGCGAATGTGAGGGGCTTCTCCTCTGGTACAAAAATAGGGTCGTATCCGAATCCCTCTTCTCCGCGAAGCTCCTCGATGATGGTGCCCTTGCATTCGCCATTGAAAAAGTGGTGGCTACCGTTCTGAAGGCGCAATCCGATGCAGGCCTTGAAGGTGGCGGCTCTGTTGTCATTGCCTTCTAGGAGTTTGAGGATCCCGGAATTGCCAAGCGTTTTGAAAACATAGGCCGAGTAGACCCCTGGGAAGCCATCAAAGGCGTCTATGAATAGGCCTGCATCGTCGAGCATCACAGCCTCTTGTGTGTGCTGGCAGAGCCAATCCAGTCCCTGGGATGCCACCTCCTCAAGGGCGTCAGCCTGCATTTCCGGGTATGGTAATTTCAGCTGAACTACCTGGATGCCAAAGCCAGCCAGCTTGGCCTTTGCTTCTTCAGCCTTGTTCTTATTGCCTGTTGCGAAGTTCAATATCATGCGTATCGTCCCCTTGATTCTATCTCCTTCATCTTATCCAGCGCCTTTTTGGCAGCAACCGGATCTTTTCTGGTATCCAGGTAGCTTTCGAATGCGGCATCGAGGTCCTGAATATGCTGGACATGGGCGGATTTAAATGCTTCTTCCAGAAGGTGCAGGTCAACCCCTTGCGCCTCTGGCTGGTCATCCATGGATGCAAGTCCAAAATCCAGCAGCGCCACCTTTCCTTCCGGGTTCGACCCTTTAACATCCCTGTGGCTCTTCTCATCATTCTTATTTGCAGGCACCCACATCAAATTAGAGGTTGTCAGGTCTCCGTGCACAATGCCGCCATCATGTAGCCTGGCAACCACGGCTCCCACCTCTGCTAGACGTTCACGTCTAAACCCCTGGCTCCATTCATCTAAGACACACTTTAGTGGAACTCCGTGAAGATGCTCTATCATGATGATGCTCTCTAACGGGTCGATGTCAAGAACCACTGGGGTGGGCACTCCCAAACATCTGGCCCTGGACAGCAGTTTTGCCTCCATCTTTGTGCGCTGTTTTCGTATTGTGGTGTCCAGGCTTTTGTCCCTGTAGCCCTTTGGGACCCTAGCCTTGGAGACAGCTTGAACTCCGTAATGCCTAGTCAAATTAAGAGTGGCCTCAGCTCCCTGCTTTGGGAAGCCATGGTCATTATTGCCCCGGGTAGGAGATCCCATGCTTTGGGGTTCCAGGTTGGATTTAGCTACGATGTTACATGTTTCTTCATTGCGCCACACAACATCAACCTCGTCTGTTCTGAACTTCTGATTGACTCCGCTATCCTCTATGCTGGTCTCTAATCCTGCATTGTGCATCAATATCCCAGTCCATGCGATCATGGCCCCGTTATCCACGCAAAGACCACCAACTGGACGGAATACTTCTGTTCCACGCTCATTGGCCATGGTTGCGGTCATTTCAAATAAGCGCTGGTTGCGCACTACTCCCCCGCCAAGCAGAACCTCTGATTTATCGGTATGCGCCATCGCCCTTTCTGTTACTTCGACAAGCATTGCAAAGCATGTTTCCTGGAGGGAGTGACAAATGTCTGGTAGCTTCGCTCCTTTCTCAACCTGGCTTATTGCTGCTGTGAGTATCCCTGAGAACGCAACATCCATTCCCTTTACTGAGTAGGGCAGCTCCAGAAGGTGCTTGCCCTCAAGCGCTAGCTCCTCGATCCTTGGGCCTGCTGGAAAGGGAAGCTCCAATGTCCTTCCGAATTTGTCAAGCATGTTGCCTAGGCCTATGTCTTGGGTCTCGCCGAACACTCTGTATTTGCCATTTATGAATGCTATGACTTGGGTGTTGGCTCCAGATGCGTAAAGCAGTACTGGATCGGTGCAGCCCAAAAGCCTTCCGATCTCAAGATGGGCAACACAATGGTTGACCCCGATCAATGGGATATCAAGCTGAAGCGAAAGGGCTCTAGCTGCCGTTGCCGCAGTTCTAAGGCATGGCCCCAACCCTGGACCCTGGGAGAATGCTATGAGCTCGATGTTGTTGGGTGTGACGCCAGCAATTTCCAGGGCTTCCTGGATGGCAAGTGGTAGAACTTCAGCATGGTGGTTGGCAGCCTCTCGCGGATGTATTCCTCCAGCTTCTGGCCTGTACATTCTTATGACGTTGGCCATAACTGTGCCTTTTTCATCCACCACTCCGACACCCAATGTATGGGCTGTCCCTTCCAGTCCCAGGCAGAGCATGAGATTGGGTTAGTGCAAGTTTCGTATTTGAGGTTTTTTGGCAGTTTGGGGAATATTCTGGGTTGATTGGAAAGGGATTTCTGTGCCGATTGAGGGTATGCCACTATAATTGGAGGGAATATCTATACTGATTGGTGGCCACTATAATCGATTGAGCCAGCCAACAGAACTTTTTTATAACCTGGCATCGATTCGGTATTCATGCCATCCAAGAGGGAAGAGCCTGGAAGCCAGGAATGTAGTGTCAAGGGCTGTAAGAACGAGACAAAGCGTTCCATGTCTGCTAAGAAAGTTAAGGAATCCATGCCAAAACTGACACTGGAAAAAGATACTGGCAAGCGTGCAAACCTTTGCAAGGATCATTATAAAGAGTTCAAAAAGGCCAACAAGGAAGAGAGGTTGGCAGAACGCCTGAGCTGGAGTTGAGCAACCATAGCATAAATGCAGCTTAACCCCCAGAACATAAACATAAAGCCTCCAGAGCATGAACGCAGCTTAGCCCATAACATAAGTATTAAGCCTCCAGAGCATGAATGCTATTAATCTATAGAAGCAGAATTCTGATTGTGTTCCTGTTGAACATCCAGCGCATTTGGGAAACCATTATATGCATAAATCAGAATAGGACTACTGTATGGGTTCTGAGAGCTTGGAAGCCAGTGAAGGCATAGCCAATATCGACAGGGACAAGTGTCGAACCGGTATTGATGGATTGGACAACATCCTTAATGGTGGCATCCCCCGAGGCAATACCGTTCTAATTACTGGCTCCTGCGGTACAGGTAAGACCACCATGAGCCTTGAATATCTGGTACATGGTGCATCCAACGACGAGCCATCACTTTTCATATCTGTAACTGAAGATACATCCAAGTTGCTGAACAACATGATACCCTACGAGTTCTTTGATAATACTCTTATCGAGAACGGCAAGCTTGTTCTGATAGACATGCCAGTTATGTATAAAAGGCTGGGCCTGGACAAGTCCGAGTTCACAACCGAGGACATAGACGTGATTGTTCAGGCTATTGGTGACATCGTAAAGGAACTGGGTATAAAGCGACTTGTCATCGACTCGATCACCAATGTTTGTTTTCAGCTCAAGACCAACGAAAAGATCCGTGACTTCATACTCCAGTTAGGAAAGGTCCTTTCAGGCCTTGGCTGCACATCTTTGCTGGTGTCCGAGATATCGCCTGCAGAGCAGAGGTACTCTCTTTATGGTGTGGAGGAAGCAATCGCTGACGGCATAATATTAATGAGCAACCTTGAGAGAAGAGGTGACCTTCTAAGAACGCTTCAGGTTGTCAAGATGCGGGGCACGACCCATTCTAGATCCAAATATGTGCTGGATATGACTCATATCGGGGTGCTTTTAGTGCCTTTGCTTAAGGGTGGAGGCGGGATCTAGATGCAGGCCAGGTATGAGAGCTCGATAACTGTTGGTGAGGTGAGAATTGCATGAGTATTTCTAGAGACATAGTCAAGCAGATAAAGGAACTGCCACCATCAGCAGCCATTGCACTGAACACCAATGTTGATGGCTACATCGAGGTTCTAAGAGCTGCCCTGGACATGCTTCCTGCTGACTTGGACCTGGAGTGCATATATATCACCACCTCTCTACCATCTCAGTCCATACAGCATGTCCTGAAACTTCTGGAGGTCGATATGGACAGGGTGCATTTTATTGACTGCATCTCTCAAATTATGGTTGGAGCCACCACCAATGACCCCCGGATACAGTATGTAGAGAGTCCGACGATGCTTGAGAACATTATGATCAAGGTGGAATATCTGACTAGAAGGTCAAATAAGCCCAACCTGGTTCTGCTGGATTCCATGAACTCTCTTGCAATACACAATAACATCAAAATACTTTCAGAGTTCCTTCACATCATGGTTAACAACCTTAGGGCCAAGGAGGCTTATACTCTGATTATGTATCTTGAAGAGGAGGGCGCCGAGGAGATAGCTCGGATGCTTAACCTTGTATGCGATGCCAGCATTGATGTCACTACTATGCTGGATTCAATGATCAGCGACGATGAGGATTAGAACTTGAGAAATTAGAATAAGATTAGACTGCGAACAAAGTTTAGAAGAACGACTCAAAATTAGAAGGATGAACTAGGATTTGAATGATTACTCAAGATTGAAATAATGACTCGAGATTAGAATAATGGATCAATATCAGAATTAGGAGGTTTGAGATAATGGAAGCAGTATCCACGGGAATTCCGACACTTGACTCGAATCTAGTTGGTGGGCTTCCAAAGGGCAATACAGTCCTGATATATGGCTCACCTGGCTCTGGTATGGAGCTCTTTGCCAAGCAGTTTGCCCAAGCCGGTGCTGAGAGTGAGAATGTGGTTTACATCACTACCTCCGAAAGGGACGATGACATACTGAGCACACTGGAGCGGTACAAGTGGAGCCAGGATGTGAATATTCTGAATCTTTCGACCATGTATTACGAGCAAATTCTGGCAAAGCAGCTGGAGATCAGCAGGTATCGTCAGGAAGGCATACAGCTCGACGACATCCGATCTTTTACTCAGAACAAGGATGAGAAAGTGAACACCAATTTCCTGACAATACTTACTTATGGGATTTCAAAGCTGGAGCCACCTTTTCGTGTTGTAATTGATTCTCTAGATTTCTTTCTGGAACATTATGAGCACGAGGATGTCATTGCCACAATGCGAACCATCAAGGCTCATACCCTGCACACCGGCAGTGTTGCCCTGATCACCATGAACAAGGGTGTATATTCTACCAGAACCCATTCCAGCATAGAAGGCATTGCTGACTGCATAATAGAGCTGGGCATTAAGATAGAGGAGAAAGATCTGAAACGTTACATGTTCATACAGAAGCTTCTTAATTACCCAAATAGGGTAGGGGTTTTGAACTACAAATTCACTGATAAGGGCTTTTCAGCAACGGAATAGGTGCCTGGATGCCTGGCAGACCCCGCCCTAATAAGACTGTTAGGTCTCTAATTCCTTTTGAGTCCAGTAGACCAATGAGTTCTATTAAGCCTGATAGATCCTTAAGCCCATTTGAGCCCGGTAGGTCAATGAGCTCTTTTAAACCCGGTAGATCTCTAAGTCTCTTTGACATTGTTATCTCACTGTTGCATACCTTTGGCATCGAGTTCTGGATAGTGGCACTCGGGCCGTTCTACATTGGATGGTCTATAGCTTTGGGTTTGATCTTTCCAATGGAAGATACCATATTGGCAATGGTGGTGCTGGGTCCGTGCATAGCTGGATTTACTTTTCTTTTTAATGATCACTGTGACTGGACGAATGATATTGGTAACTGGAGAAAAGATACTGGGTTAATTCATTCGGGATTATTGAGTCCAGAAAGGGCCCTCAGGTTGAGCCTAGCCCTGGCTGCGATCGGGATGCTTATCTCGCTATGGTTATCTCTGACCTTTGCCATCCTTATGGGATTAGCTCTTGCGTTGTCGGCACTCTATTCCCATCCTATAACCAAACTAAAAGCCAAACCTGGGATCGATCTGTTGGTAAACATGGTTGGGATAGGCATACTTTGTCCACTTGCCGGGTGGGAGATCGGCGGTGGTGACATCCTGCAGTTTCCATTGCACTACCTTTTTGCAATTGCGCTCATAATAGGGGGGTTATATGGTCCTACGACTGTTGTGGATTGGAAGTCTGATAAGCAGGCCGGATATCAGACTTTGGCAGTGAGGTTGGGTCCACGGAACGCGCTCAAGCTTTCTCAGTTGCTATTGACCCTCGGGGTTGCATCTTTGATCGTCCAGGGTATGAATGATTATGTAATACCACGAGGTGTGCTTCAAGTAACCTATCCTACTCTGCTAGCAACTCCATTAATCTATCTAGTTGCCTTTCATAAGCCAACAGAAATCCGAGTTCTTGCTGGTTTATTTTTTACATCTGTTATGTTCGCTTTTGGTTGTGTTATGTTTTTGTTTTATAATTCGGGAATTTGGACGATTTAAGGTAATGTGTTAATTCGTTGCTTAATCTCTGGAAAAATTAAGGAACAACGGTGCATCGTCTTGTTTGGTAACTGATCTGATAACAGACCCTCATTTTGACCTGTCATGTGGTAACAAGTTGGATTGCAGAAACTGTTTTAAATATGAATCATAATAGGGTGAAGCTCATCTTTTCAAAAAAGATGGGTGTGCTTCTGGGATGCACTCACGAGCGTACCAGATGTTCTGCTCAATCAATTCACCTTTGAGGTTGGGGTGTCTTTTGAAGTCTAGGTAGGCTTTGAGGCTGGTGTGTGTGAGGTTGGTGTGTCTATGGAAGTCAGAGAAGAAAAAGATTTGGAGGCGGACGGGGGTTTGCCTATGTCGGAAAAAGATCAGGATGTAATGTCAGAGTATGTGTCGAGTTTGGATTTAGATGCCAATGCATTGGAAGTTCTTAAGAGAAGATATTTGGCAAGAGATGAGGAGGGGCGTTTTCTG
Organism: Thermoplasmatota archaeon; assembly: GCA_030595765.1. Lineage (GTDB taxonomy): Archaea > Thermoplasmatota > Thermoplasmata > JAUVCJ01 > JAUVCJ01. The sequence continues at coordinate 7,284 of JAUVCJ010000106.1, forward strand.
GAAACTCCCGAGGATCTCTTCAAGCGAGTTGCCAAGAACATTGCCCAGGCAGACAAGCAGTTCAATGAAGAAGCTGATTTGGAGGTAGTGGAGAAGAGATTCTACGAGATGATGACCAAGCTAGAGTTCCTTCCCAATTCTCCCACGCTGTTCAATGCAGGTAGGGAGTTGCAAGAACTCAGCGCATGTTTTGTGTTGCCAATAGAGGATTCAATGGAATCGATTTTTGATACCATCAAGCATACTGCTTTGATACACAAGAGCGGTGGTGGAACCGGTTTCTCGTTCAGTAGGCTCAGGCCCAAGCAGGATAGGGTCAAGGGCACAATGGGAGTATCTTCAGGGCCGATCTCATTCATGGAGGTGTTCAACTCTGCAACCGAGGCCATCAAGCA
>JAUVCJ010000168.1 GCA_030595765.1 Thermoplasmatota archaeon
GGTTATCGCCATCACCAAGGAGATAGAGCCTATAGGCCTTGAAAAGTGCGCTGGCCTTTACCATCAGCTCATTGATGCTGTTGGTTCAGAGATACGATACTTCGCAGTCGATGCCAGAATGTTCCCGTTCTCGGCCTCGAACACCGGTATCTTCTACGCACCCATGATACTTTCAGACCATCGTACCTCACTTGATACTCGCGAGCCTTACGACTTTACCGAAACCATCTACATCGCCAACGGCGTGGAATACAACCTCAGCCAGTTCATGGAAGCTAGAGTTAGAAACCCGACACTAGCAGTAGAGGACTCGTACCTAAAGTACACAGATCTGTTCTTCAATTCCATGTTCTACAAAGCATACATAGGATACTCACTTGAAGACGTGGGAATTCCAGCTGAAGGCGCTAACCCAAAATATTTCCCAGGAATTCACGAGAGAAATGCCCCACCAATGCAGGGCTGGATGATGAAGCACTTCAGGTCAGTCTACAGAACCACATATTACAACCCATACAGCGAGGAAGAGGTTGGAGACCATCAAGACGCATGGATGGCGACCAACTCAGACGAAGCCTCTGATCTTGTCAAGTCTCAAGGCGGAGTTCAGACTTCCGGCCTTAACTCTGGAGTATTCTTCCTAAAATATTATGAGGGAGCCTACGTCAACGGCACCGTTGCAACCGAGAATGGAAGACCAATCCCTGGAGTCAGAGTAACAGTGGCTGATGATTTCAACGTGCCTCATGATTATGACATTACCGACGAGAACGGAAGTTATAGCCTCATCGTGCCCTTTGGAAACCTGTCCATTGTGGTCAGCACCGGAGGGTACGGCGAAGACGAATACTCCTACACCTACAGGTCAATGCAGACCGAGCGCATATTACTTGAGCAGGCAGTGGTCAATGTAACCGATGATCAGTCAATGCGAAGACCCGGATCCAACTGGAACATACCACAAGACTTTGTCATCAATGATACGGTCATGGATGGAAGGGTATTCTGGGATCTAAATAAGAACGGAGCCTGGGACGAGGAGGAAGATAGAGTTATCACTGGTGCAGGCATTGAGCTTGTTGGCACCCATGGAAACCTATACGCCAATGTCTCGGATGACCTAGGCGAGTTCGCCATCGACGACATCATCCCTGATGACTACCAGTTAGAAATATCCTACAACGACCACATCCTGGATGGCGGGCCAAGGACACTAAATGCTGGCCAGCGGGAAATAAAGAATGTCGCAGTGGCTCCGGCAAGCATATTCGGCACTGTCCTAGACAACTATGGAGAGACACTAGCCGGGCTGGATGTTCAGCTTCACGACGAAAGCAATGCAAGCATCAGCTACACTCTAACAGACCTGGATGGCGGTTATTTCTTCGATATGCTTCTTCCTGGAAACTACTCAGTCGTTTTGGACGAGTTGAACTGGGCAAATGAGGAAAGGCCTACCATATTATCAATGGGAGCAATAAAAACTGTTGATATATCCCTTCTGCCTACAGTAAACATCCAGGGTACGATCACCCTTCCGGACTCCTCTCCTGCAGCCTATGCCACCCTTAACTTTTACAGAGCAGACCAGGAAGACCTGTTGCCAAATGTATTTACCACAGATATTCTGGGCAATTATGACATAGAACTTGCTGAAGGGGAATATAGCCTTTCGATCTTGTACACAACTGGTGGGGATTACTTCTGCGCATACAGGGATCTGAACCTGCAGAATGAGGACGGAAACATGGCAATGGACATCCAGCTTGGGGAAGGCGCGCTTGTATATGGTAAAGCATATAGAGACCTTAATGGCGACCAGACCGCGGATTCCAATGAGACCTATTCAAAGGCCTATGTGAGCTTCTCCACCTCTACTGGCACATCATTTGTCCGTACCAACCATTCAGGATATTACCAGACCTACCTGTCTGCTGGAACCTATGAGGTACACATCTATGTGAGCCAGAGCAATAGCCACACATTCTTGGGCACGATCCAGGCTCCTGCCAACGGAGCAACCCTTGAACAGGATCTGATGCTGGCACCTGGATTGATTGTTGATGGTGTTACATATTATGATGTCAACGGCTCGGAATTGGTGGAACTTGGAGAGACAATAGGAGACATCAAGGTGCTGATCAGCGACGAAAACGGAATTAAACTAAGTCCATTCTATTCCATCGCGCCCAGCGGTGCCTTCAGAACCTACCTACAGGATGGATTGAATTACAGTGCAGTTCTGACCTCCAACGATTATGGAACATTCACAATATCAGTGAGGAACATCACCGACCTGAATACTGCCCTGGAAAAGGTAGCAATGGTACCCAACGATGCAATTGTCAGTGGACAGGTACTAAATGGAACAACACCAGTCATCGGAGCTACCTTGGAATTCATAGGAAACGCAGAATCTGGAACCTCCAACCTCAGCGTGGTCACAGGCTCAGGTGGAGACTACACGATCACCCTTAGACCTGGAAATTACATCCTAAAGCTGGATCATAATGAGACAAGCATCGCAGGCCAGGTACGATACGTTCTTGAGCAGAGTTTCAAGCTCAGAGTGGGTACAAGAACCCAGACCTTGAACCTGGATGCATCCAAGATGGTACGCATCAGCGGAAACACAACATATTTGGGCTCACCTGCAAACATCACAATTGAGTTCAATAGCGAATATGAGCAGTTCCAGAGTGAAGCTGTCGACGGCCAGTTTGAGACCTATCTACCAGCTGACATCTCCTATTCCATACTGGTCAAGAAACAGATGATAGGTGCCGAGTTTGTCAGTTACATCTCTGGACAGACCTTCACCCAATCCCAGGACCTTGACCTTGTTCTGGAAGAGGCAGTGCACATCCAGGGCCTTATCATATCTGGAAATGAGACAAAGACAATAGATAACGCCGAGATTACCTTCCGCAATAGCGGAGGGGAAATGACCATCACTGCTTCGAGTGTCGGAACCTTCAGTGCCTATCTTCCAACTGGTAGAACATATGATGTGGTTGTTGACCATGAATCCGAGGAAAGAGAGATAGTAGTAAGATACAAACTTGATGAGACCCTGGTTCTCACAACTACAGCTGGGGATTCTTTCAGCTACATAGCAAACACAACTGACCACCTTCGGGTACGAGGTTATGTATTTGTAGACTGGAACCTCAATAAAACATATCAGGCAGAAGAGGGACTTGAGGGAGTTACACTTGATTTTGGCACGGAGATAGTGGAATCAAACGAACTGGGAGAGTATTTTGCATTCCTCTCTGAAGGTGTACATTCTGCAACCGTGACAGCCCCATTCTCGTTCGAGCCATTAACCCCTGCTGTGGAAGTAACCTATGAAATTTTCAGGGGAGACATCGATTTGATACCAACTACATTCACACTTGATGGTATGGTAAGGCACGAAGGGCATGCCGTTCCAAATGCCCATGTCCACTTCGAACCAATGGACTCCTTTGGCGCCGAAGCCTCTGTCATAACCAATTCCACTGGCAGATTCGATCTGACGCTGGAGTATGGCTTCTATTCAGTATACATCCTAGATGAGACAAACGGATTAGCCTATCTGGCGCCTCTTGAAGCAACTCCGGGTAGTCCTGAATCCCTTACCTTCGATATACACAAGGCCGATGCCCTCTCCACTGGCTCCTATTTACTGGATCAGGCAGGAACCAACGTTAGCCAGGCAATGGATATAAAGATCGAATCCACCACCACATCACATAACTTCACCAGCGACAATGCCGGCAGCAGTACCATTCTTCTGCCTACAAACAGACACTACACCATGCATGGAAGGACAATGCTAAACGAGGGCGGACAACTTATCAACTACACAGTTGATGAAAACATCTACCTGACCTCGGCTCAAAGTGTATTGCTGAACCTTACCAAAGAAAAGCTCTACGACCTTACAATCGATTGGGACGGTGTGGTCGACTTCATATCACCAGGAGGAGAAACCACATACTCCATTAAAGTGACTAACGTTGGCAACGAAGAGGAGCAGTATGAAATCACTTTCGAGCCCGATGTGGCAGTATTCTTCAATATGTCCACTGTACCAGAGCGAACCAACTTTACTCTTGACAAGGGAGAAAGCATCGAACTGGACATACTACTGAATTCCAGAGATGAGGCCAGAGCTGGCGCTAATATAGTGATGTTCAAGCTCCAATCCGTTACTGACCCGGAACTGATTTACAGGAAAAACCTCAAGGTCAATGTAACCCTGAGGCATGATGTGGATCTCTACCTCGATGCGCAGGTCCCGTGGCTCTATGAGCAAGGCCTTCTTGGCCTACGCTTCAAGCTAGAGAACACTGGAAACGCTGAGGACTCCTTTACCCTCAATTACTCAGGACTTCCAGCAGGCTGGGAAGCTAGCATGGAATACCAGACATCGATACTGACTGCCGAGGGTTATGGTACAAGAAACCTAATTATCACCCTACCAAAACCCTTGATTGCAAAGAGTGCTACCATCACCATCAGGGTCAATGGCTCTTTTGGCCAGGAAGATGAACTGGTGCTACAGGTTCAGATACCCGACCTAGAGATCGGTAGCGGAGACCTGGAGTTCGATGGTGAGAACGTCTACTCCGAGTATAGAGCACCTCAGACCCCGGGCTTCGAGACAGTATTCCTATTGTTTGCGTTACTTGGAATTGCACTGGTTCAAAGGAGGAAAAGACCATGAGTTTGAGAACACGGCTACCATTACTGCTTCTGGTAGTTCTGCTACTAGCTCCGCTTGCATGCTCAGGAGACGTAACAGGCCCAGATTCAACCCTTAACATCGGAATAGTTGGTCCAGAAATAATGGCTGCCGGAACAATGCGTACTTTTACTGTTGACCTAGCAGGTGGGCCTGCAGAAGGGCAGACAGAAGGGATCTGGGGCTACACAATGCGCTTTGAGAGCACAAACAACATCTCTTCCCTACCCATAACTCCGGCCAATGACCTGAGCAACACCACCAACACCTTCGACATTGACGTCATCGCCCCTACAACTGTACAAACAGCGACCCTGGTGATCAATGCCACCTCCAAGCTCGGCAATGACACCATCTTTAACGAGATCAGGCGCGAGTTCGAAGTGGTAACAGCCAAGTTCATCACCCTGAATGCAACCATCAATAACCCGTCAGATTTTCAGATGTTTGGAGTCAGCGTGTTCTTCTATGCAGATCTAAACGGTGATGGAGATTACGATGATGATGCAGAGTACTTGGGGAACGCAACGCAAGACATCTTGCCTCAATCGAACCAAAAATTCCAGCAACAGTTGGAGGTCGCCACCCTTTCTAACGGCCCATACAACATCAAAGTGATGATCGACCCGGATAATCATCACCAGGAATTTGACGAGACTAACAACAACATGGTCATGACCATTTACATAGGCGAGGCTCCCCTGCCACCACCGGCGCAAGT
>JAUVCJ010000288.1 GCA_030595765.1 Thermoplasmatota archaeon
GATGTAGGAGGAGAATCCACCAGACCAGGAGCCATTGAACTTTCCGAAGAAGAGGAGCTAGAAAGGGTAAGCACAATTCTTGGTGACCTCGTAAATAAATTCGACATACCAGTATCCATTGACACCAGAAAACCTGTAGTAGCCAGGGCTGCGTTGGATGCAGGAGCAGCAATGGTCAATGACATTGAAGGTCTAGCCAGAACCGACATGCTGGAGCTAGTTGGACTTTGGAAATGCGGAGTATGCATAATGCACATGTCTGGTGATCCTAGAACCATGCAAGAAAACCCATCATACCCGACAGTTATTGGCGATATCTGGCATTTTCTAAAAGGCCGCATAGGGACTGCGCTTGAGAACGGATTGGAGCCAAGCAATATAATCATAGATCCGGGCATCGGATTTGGAAAAGACCTGAGCCATAACTTGACCATTCTCAACCGCCTGAGCGAGCTTAGAGGGCTTGGATACCCGATCATGGTTGGAGCCTCCAGAAAAAGATTCATAGGTGAGGTTACTGGAGAGAAGAAAGCAACTATTACAGATGAGAATAGGACTCAGGTTGCTGAGGAGAATGACCCAACTATTACAGATGAGAATAGGACTCTGGTTGCTGAGGAGAAAGGAGCAATTGTTACAGGAGGCAATAAGGCAATTGATCGATTGGAGGGGTCTATTGCCTCTGCTGTGGTCGCAGCAATGAACGGAGCCGCCATTGTAAGGGTTCACGATGTAGGCGCAACACGCAGAGCCCTTGACGTTGCAGATGCAATCAAAGCATCCGAAGGGCTCTAGGCTCAAGCCCTAACTTCAACTCACTGTAATGAGCGACACTGTTATTCTAAACCTGACCCTCAGGGTTCAAGTAGGCCCAGAAGTTATCAACTCGGGCTGCATTACTTTATCAGAACTGAGATCGGCACCATTTTCCCTTCCTCGTTCTCGTAGGTTACCAAACGGTAGGACACCCTGGCCTCCTTTAGAATTACCTGCACCCTTGAGAAGGCATCTCTGAACTCATTATGGTTTGTCCAATCAATGCCGATGTCGTGGGGCCCAAAGATCACCTGCACCCCAATGCCCTTCAGTTTTTCTATCAATTCGCCTGGATCCACACTGCCTTGATTGAATGTTACATCGATGTAGGTCCTCACACCATCACCGAGCCCGAACATGGGTGGTTAGGTAAATAGATTATTCGGTATGGTAAAAAATAAAAAAAGACATCATACAGAAAAGGAGGCAAAGTGGGCCAGATGTGAATGGGACCAGTCGGAAATGGAGGTGGATGGTGTGAAAAGTAAAATAGTTAGGCAGAAAAGGAGGGGAACCTGTGATAGACGAAGAAAGTTAGTCAGAAAAGGAGGGGAGCCTGGTGATAGCTGAAGGAAGTTAATCGGAAAATATGAACGAACAAAGGCGAACGGCGAGGACAGTTAGTGGAATAAACGGGTGGAAAAAGTGAATGATGAATGTTGTTTAAGAGAGTGGGTGAAGAAAAAGAGATGATGCCTAGGACGGGATTTAGGAGATAAAGAGAAGAGAGATTGTTGCTTTGGGAATAAGGAGTCTCGTCCTCAGGCATCACTCCAAAATAACAGAGCCACTCTAACATATATAAAAGCGATGGTGGATGGAGGTTTACACCAGCTAAGCTCATCTAAGGACTGGCCATCATGAATATTACCATCAATGGTGTTTTTTTATGCAGAATTCATACTATATAGCATGGGTATGATAACGATGTTACACTTTGCATATGCTTATGGTTTAATCCCAGAGCTAAAAAAGCCTAGTCAAACCAGTTGAAGTCAAATTTTATTGAGCAACTTGGGAAAAGGTAGCAACCATTCTACTGAGTGTCTTGAGGGGTATCATCAGCCTGGAGAACTGCTTTTGTGCGGATCATGCCTTTTAATTCCATTTCCATCTGCTCTCTTGGGTTCACTGGCATTGACCCGCTGTTAAGAGCCATAAGAAAGGCCTCATGGTCAATTGCGGCAAGGTTCCTCCCAGGCGGTGTGTCC
>JAUVCJ010000181.1 GCA_030595765.1 Thermoplasmatota archaeon
ATCTGCGGGATCAGCACTGATACCGTTCTCGCTCTGGAGTTTTTTTGATAGCGCCACACGCAACTCAAGCAAACCCTCGTCCCTGGTATAGCAGAAACCCTCCTGGCTCCCGGCGATTCTTGCAACCGCTCCCACTGCCTCAGGCGGCGGCCCAAAGAATGGAACGCCCTGGCCAAGTGATATTACGTCAGCTGGTAGCCTGGCGTTTGCAGTGAGCTTGAGTAAAGGCGCTTCCATTATGCTGGCTGTCCTGCCCAAGCCTGGTGCTCTATGCTCCTGCATGACCCCACCAAGCGGTTTGGACACCATAAATGCTCGCATTAAACACCGACATCAAGAGGCACCAAGAATGATATTGGAAACCGGACTAACCCAATTCTCGGCTCTTACATAAAGGTCGGCGGAGTGGAGACCGTGATGTATTTGGCAGACTTTGACTTGCTTAGATTCTTGGACCTGTGAGGTTTATTGGATGAGTGATACAGCGTATCGCCAGCCTGGAGAAGGAATCTTTCATCACCTACTTTAAACTCTACCTCACCCTCAATGAGATAGTGTATCTCCTCACCTTTGTGAGTATACTTCTGGGTCTTTGTGCCAGGCAACAGATAGGTGATGTTTGCTTCCAATGTTTTGGTCTTGACGACATTGTGGAAAAGCTTCCCCTGCATCTTCTTTTCATCCAGATATTCCCCAGCCTTCATGAATATTGTTTTTGACATAATTTATCATTCCCCTTTTTTATTTTTTATGTAACTAACATATATGTAGCACCCCAAGATTAATGATTTCTAATATCGCACATCTCCCATCTTTTCCCCCAAATTAACTCAAAAAAATGTTGAGCCAAAAGGAGTTATAGATTAATCAAGCGCCGAGTCCGAAAACGGATGGAGCATAATCCAATCTAGCGCCGAGTCCGAAAACGTACGACCGAAGGGAGTCGTTAAGGACAAGGCGCTTTTTTCGCTAGAAAAAAGCGCCGAGGAGGAGATTTGAACTCCTGTGAGGAAAAATCCTCACGAGCTTTCCAGGCTCGCGCCGTATCCTTTTCTGCAACCAAGGATTGCAGAATACCAGGCTGGGCCACCTCGGCTATGCGATTGGTTACCTCGGTGACCCAGCCTTAACTCAGGAAAATAGGAATTTTCCTTCGCACCAGGCTGGGAAAACCCAGGCTTTGCGATTGATGTCTCGGCTTCTGGTCAATCAATTACTCGGTTATATTCTTTTTCCAGGTGCGTGGGTAGGTTCCAGGCTTCATAACAACCCTCTTGGAGTCTGCAACAATGCCTTTCTCAGCCGAGGCCATGCTCTTGCCATCGTTCTTGGCCTCTGCTAGAGCTATTAACTCGCCCATGCCGGTTATCAGTGCGATAAGTTTGCCGCTTGCGACAGACCCATCCACCTCCTTGATGCCAGGTGCGGCCAGATTAGCGCCATGGCATATCGCATCAACAGCTGAGTCCTTGACAACTATCTTGGGAAGCCTTTCGGTCAGTTTCTCCATTGGCCAGACTGCTTTTCGAAGCTCTGTCTCATCTCCGTCCTCCTTCCAGAAAACGTATGCATCCAGAAGGTCTTGGAGCGGTATGGACTCCTTCTCCAGAAAATGACCTGCGCGAGTTCTGCGCAATTCCATCATGTTGGCTCCAGTTCCAAGCGCCATTCCCATGTCAGTGCACAATGTCCTGATGTATGTGCCGGATTCGCAGCTTACCCTGAAAAGCACAAGCCGATCCTTAACCTCCAGCAGCTCGATCTCATGGATGGTGCGAATCCTCTGCTCTCGCTTGACAGCGGAACGGACAGGCGGAAACTGGTATATCGGGCCTGTGAAGTTTATTAACACCTGCTCTACCTTGTCTTGAGGTATTGACTGGTGCATGTGCATTAGTGTGATGTACTCCTTTCCCTCCAGATGGGTAAGGTCTGCAAGTCTTGTGGCGTCGCCGAGCATTATCGGAAGGACTCCAGAAACGTTTGGGTCCAGGGTTCCACCGTGCCCAGCCTTTTTCAGACCCAGCATCTGACGAACCCAGGCAGATACCTGATGGCTGGTTGGACCCTTGGGCTTATCGATTATCACAACCCCCAGGTTCAGAAGGTCCTGTATGTTTCTCTGGTATGGGTCCTTCCCATGGGCTCCCATCTCAGTGCGCTTTACTATGCGTTCGGTCAATTATCTCCCTCCTGCGCTTTTAATGCCTCCAGCACCTGTGTTGCAGCTTCCCATTGGTCGATGTTGGAGGTATCGACCACCAGGTCGTAGATGGAAGTATTGGCTAGGTCCAGTTCGTAAATTGCCAGAAATCGTTCTCTCTCGCACTCCTGTCTCTCTTGGATCTCCAAAAGAGCCTGTTCTAAGCTCTGGCCTTCCCTTCCTGATATTCGCTGGACCCTTATGGACATCTCAGCATCTATCCACACCTTGAAAGCTGATATATCATTGGAACCCAGTAAGAGGCCTGCCAGTCTGCCATCCAGTAGCAAGTTGGTTGAACAAGACCTTGCCAATTTCAGCACTCTCTTGTCAAGCTCCCTGTCGATATCAAAATCATTGCTAGCAAGCTCTCCGAACTGGGACAAGCTCATCCCACGTTCCTTAGCCATTGATCTGAATATATCTCCAACATAGACCAATTTGTAACCAAGCTTATCTTTAAGTATCTCTGAAATCGCGGTCTTTCCTGCCCCAGGGGGACCACTTAGGGTGATTATCAGGCCTAACCCTCCTTTCTAGCCAGGTTTTTGGCTTCCTCGGCCATCTCCCTTACCATGCCAGCAAGCTTTTTTGCCCTCTGATTTTCCCTATCCTCCAGAGCCTGCTCTGCATCCTGAAGCACTGAGTCAACATCAGATAGGTCAGCCCCGAAATTGCGAGCGTTGGAGTATACAAGCTGTGCCATCGACACCTCCTCCTCTGCTGCCAGGCGTTCAGATTTGAGCTCGCCTGCAAGCTCACTGGCCTTGAAAGCATTTGATTTGGCATCCGAATAATTCTGGATCGAGAAGTCGTCCCTTGCTTTTGAGAGAAGTTCTGCAACTTCGCCTGCTTCGATGCTCAAGCTCTCAAGGTCATCCATCGCATTCGAGGCCTTCTCCAGTGCATTCTGGGCGGATGTGTGGGCATCGGCATGGCTCTCCAGCCCTTCCCGAACCATATCTAGAGTGTTCTGGGCCCCTCTTGAATCCCCCTCAAGGGAAAGCGTTGCTGCCTTTTCCAGAAGGTCATTTTCCATTGAGGTGTCGATCCCTCTGGCATCAAGGTCTTCCACCTTGATCTGAAGGGTGCGGACCTCGTCTTTGATACGATCATTGGCCTTCCTGGCCAGTTGAGTGTCCCGCAGGACCTGCTTTGAATAGTAAATCGCAGAGCTAAAATCACCATGGATAAGTCCGGTCTCGGCCTTGTCCAGCGCCTTTGCCATGGAGTCCACACCGAGTCCCTCCTCCTTGGCATTCTCAATATCATCCCTGGCCTCTAAAACCAGCTCTTCAGCCCGATGTTTCTGGCCCTGGGTATCATCCAGAGCTTCTCGGGTCTGTGCAATGGCCTCCTTGGCCTTGGGAATGTCAGCCTCCTTCTGGCGCATTTTAGCGATCTTAAGGCTCTCAAGGGCTTTTTCAACGTTGACACCATCAGCCTGGGCAGATGTTATGTCCTTTTCAAGCTTCTCGATCTCGCTGAGTCGCTGTGCCATGCCCGGAGCCTCATCCACCATTGCGCTGTTGCGCAGGGCATAGCTTTTGAGGGCTCTTTGCAACACCTGAGCCATTGGTAGTGATAGCAGGGAGTAAAGAACTATCCAGTTCCCAAAGAAACAGACACTGCTTGCCATAAGGCTAACTGATGGTGCCCATGGTGTACTGAAAGTTCGAACCGGAATGCTGGCCAGAAAATTCCAGAGCCATGCAAATACCGGAATGACAATGAGCATTGTGAGGGGCATAGATTTCATCTGCGATGTCTGGACCTCGGTATTCATGCGCATGACCTCGCCCTGTTGCTCCTGCAGTTTCTTGAGCTTGAACGTGTTGTTATCGGTCCTGGCCTTCTTCATTTCGGCATGTAACTGCCTCTGAACATGTTGAGCCTCGGCCATTGCCAGCCAATCTGTGAAAAAATGGCGGATCACTGTGTTCATGACAGCTGTGAAAATGCCAGCGCAGAAGATGGTAAGAAGGGGATACTTGCCTTCAAATCCTATAATGGGGTAGAATATGGAGCCTGCGACGGTACCCATCATGGCTCTCAAGTTCGGGTCAAACATGATCATGAACATCATAAGCATCATGAACATCATCATCATGGGAGAGGAGCCCTTCTTTTCGGGCCTTCCAGCTGCTCCTGATCGGGATGATGATACTTCAGGCATTTGAACCACGACGGAGTTGGGGATGATACTGCCCCTTTTAATCATTTGCCAATGATTTGTTCTATATAGAGTATAGTTTCCCAGAGTCAGAGATGATATCCCAGCCTCAAGGGACCAGTTGTCTTGCTTCATGGATGGATACATCCAGCCTCAGGGGAGCAGTTGTCTTGATTCGTGGATGGATACATCCAGCCTCAGAGGAGTGGTTATCCTTCTTCAGCAAGGTTGCCTATATTGCCTTTCCAACAGCCATAAATACCTAATTTGCCGATGTGGAAGGCATGAATGTCATCTCAGCCATGAGCCTGACCAAGGTCTATGGCGACCTTAAAGCTCTGGATTCAGTGGACCTATCCGTTGCGGAGGGACAGTTCTTTGGACTTTTTGGCCCAAATGGTGCTGGCAAGACCACGCTTTTGAAGATCCTGACCGGCCAGATAGACCCAAGCTCTGGTACGGCCGCTGTGCTGGGAATTGATGCTGTGAAGAAGCCAATAGAGCTCAAGAAACGCATTGGCATCGTACCAGAGTTCGAGTCACCGCCAAGTTTCCTAACAGGCACCGAGTACCTCCATTTTGTTGGCAAGGTCCGAGAACTTTCCGACATCGAAAAAAAGGTGGATAAGTGGATGACGTTCTTCGACCTCG
>JAUVCJ010000233.1 GCA_030595765.1 Thermoplasmatota archaeon
CCTTGCCCCCTTTGGTTTAAATCTTTGGTTTAATAGTGGCGCACTTATCATTTAGGACAAATGTTAACGTGAGCTACACATAGTCAAGGACTCATTTATATCTCGGGCTCATTCGAGTCCTAAACATTTCGTTCTTGACTATAATTGTGCCACATCGCATACAGTGCCCAATTTGTAATCAGTCCAACTTAGGTATAATTACAACTTAGTATTAAACGTTTTCGTGATGTTTACAACACCTTAACCAAACTTGAGTAAACCATTGGTCGAAGCCTGTTTGCGTAAGCTTGAAATACGTTAAATTCTTTGGTGGCTATGCAAGCCAAATGGGCCATGTTAGATGAGGGGCGGGCTTGAAATGTGCATCCAGGACAGGCCCAGATGCTTGGAACTCGTGCAGATTGAAATTCGCACCAAACCATTTTTCAAACCAATTTAAAGGAGGATACAACAATGGAACATCTATTATCCAAAGAATACGGCACAACTATGATGGTTCTAGGCAATGAGGCCATAGTAAGGGGAGCCATCGAGGCAGGGGTAGATTTTGCCGCAACCTACCCTGGAACACCATCTAGCGAGATCGGGGACACACTTTTTAGAATTGCAGGTAAAGCTGGAATGTACTTTGAGTTCTCTATCAATGAAAAGGTAGCACTGGAAGTCTCCATTGCCGCATCCATTTCAGGCCTTCGGGCATTTACGTTCATGAAACACGTGGGTATCAACGTTGCAGCTGACGCATTGATGACGTTCGTTTACTCTGGAGTTACTGGTGGGCATGTCATACTGAGTGCGGATGACCCAGCAGCCCATTCGAGCCAGAACGAGCAGGATAACCGCTATTACGCAAAGCTTGCAAGCATGCCAATGCTTGAACCTTCCTCGCCTCAAGAAGCCAAGGACATGATCAAAGCCGGGTTCGAACTTTCTGAAACACTGGAACTTCCAGTATTCTTGCGAACCACAACCAGGGTCAATCACATGAGGGCTCCGATCACACTCGAAGAGATCATACCTCCAAAAAAGACTGGAGAGTTCAAAAAGGACCCATTCCGGTTCGTGAACCTCCCATCCGTGGCCAGGGCAAATCACACAAGGCTTTTAAGGCAGTTTGAAAAGGCAAAAGAGGTAGTTGAGACCTCTCCTTTCAATACAAGAGAAGATATCGGCGATTCCCCTCGCATGGGCATAATCACTTCTGGCTCTGCCTACAACGTTACCATTGACCTGGTCAAGGATTTGGGAGTTCCTGTCGCCGTTCTAAAGCTTGGATTTACTCATCCTTTCCCAGAAGTTATGGTTGCAAAGTTCCTTGATGACATGGATGCAGTGATAATGGTTGAGGAGCTGGAGCCCTATATGGAGGACCAGGTCAGGGTCATCTCTCAGAAGGAAGACATTCTAACTCCAATACTTGGAAAGCACCAGGGCCACTTCCCTCTGGAAGGGGAATACACTCCTGACGTTGTCGGAAAGGGCTTGACCAGTGCATTATTGTCACTGGATGCGATTCCCGAACCTGGCAATCAAGAAGGTGATGCAGCTTCAACCAGTCTGGACCTTAGTGTGCCTAATAGGCCTCCGGTACTTTGCGCAGGTTGTGCACACAGGGCTGCAGCTTATTACATCAAAAAAGCAACAAAGAACCAGGCCATTTACACAATGGACATCGGTTGCTACACCCTCCTTATTCAGGAGCCTCTTAAAACTGCTGATGCACTGTTTTGCATGGGCTCAAGCATTGGCCTTGCCTGCGGGTTCTCAAAGATCCAGGATAAACCAGTTGTGGCATTCATCGGTGATTCTACATTCTTCCATTCAGGCATAAGCGGCCTTGTTAACGCAGTTCACAACCGCCATAAGTTCTTGCTATGTGTACTGGACAACAGAACAACTGCAATGACTGGGCATCAGCCTCACCCAGGAATAGAGGTGAAAGATGACTATCATGACCTGCCTGCTCTGTCCATCACAGAGGTCGTTAAGGGTTTGGGTGTTGAGTATGTGCGAGAGGTCAATCCGCTGGATGTTCCAGCATTCAAGGAAGTTGTCAATGGAGCTCTTGCCCACGATGGGGTTTCTGTTATTGTTGCAAAAGAGCCCTGCGTGATATTTGAGAGGCGTAGACGAAAGAGAGCTGGAATTCCGCTAGACAAACCGTATTATGTTGATAACGACAAATGCATAGGTTGCCGCATCTGTGTTAGCAAGTTTGGCTGTACTGCGATCTCCATGATTGATGTTGAGGGCCATGCAAAGCAAAAGGCAGTAATTGATAGGGAATCCTGCTCAGGATGCGGAGTTTGCGCTCATGTTTGCCCTTCAGATGCCTTTATCCAGGAGGGAGGCCAATGAGTGATCTTCATACTTCATTAAGTGATAAACAATCCTCACTCAGTGATGAACAGACCTCACTAAGTGCTCAACATACTTCAATGAACGAGGACCAGACCTGCAATATCCTTCTAACAGGTGTTGGTGGCCAGGGTGTCGTATTGCTTTCACGCGTGATAAGTGAGACCGCACACAGGCTTGGTCAAGGTATTGTTGTGAGCGAGATACATGGCATGGCACAGCGTGGTGGCATTGTCCAGTCTGTTGTTCGAATAGGCCCCACTGTAAATGCACCAATGCTACCCAGTAAAGGTGCAGACCTGCTGATATCTACTGAACCAATCGAGGCATACCGTGCAAGGCAGTTCATATCAA
Source organism: Thermoplasmatota archaeon (assembly GCA_030595765.1). Taxonomy (GTDB): domain Archaea; phylum Thermoplasmatota; class Thermoplasmata; family JAUVCJ01; genus JAUVCJ01. The sequence continues at coordinate 2,713 of JAUVCJ010000233.1, forward strand.
AGAGCACTGTGGTTGTGACCAGCATTTCGAAGCTGGTTCCAGTCCCTGTAATCCTTGGGCTTCAGGCCTATCCGCCAATGGATAAAATGCTTCAGGAGCTTGAGGAGCTTTCGGGAAGGTTGGTGACCCTGGATTCCAGAGTGATGGCATATGAACTTGGCAACTCATTGGTCTCGAACATCATCATACTAGGCGCCGCTGCTGGTGTGAGAGTACTTCCACTAGATACCCAGGAAATGCTGCAAACACTTAGTGGCATCGTGCCCAAGAAGACCATAGAAGCCAATATTGAAGCCTTCAACAGAGGATTTGAACTGGCAAATAAATAGCAGAGCCTTTGATTGGGCAAGTTATCCTCTATATTTTCCTGGTGAGCACCTCATCGGCCTAGTGTTTTTGGCGATTTAGTTTATATGCCAAGTATCTTGGAATCAAAACCCATGAGTGCGCAGTTATAGTTACGCAACACTATCTATATGCCTCTCCAAACCTGCAAAGAGCAGTAGATTTATATATCAGAGGTACTTTCGAAATTATCACTGCTGGCAGTCCCATATTTTTCAACAAAATCACTGAGGGAGCCGGAGGTATTAAAATGCCTGATAATAAGATGAACGATGATGTCGATGAGTGTGG
>JAUVCJ010000290.1 GCA_030595765.1 Thermoplasmatota archaeon
TGTCAAATGCTTCTGGCCTGTTTTCTTTTGCAAGTATGGAGCAGGCTCTGGCATGAGCATATTGAATAAAAGGAGAGCTGGTCCCATCAAAGCTTAGAGCATCTTCCCACTTGAAAGTGATCATCTTCTCGGACTGGATTCTCAAGATGTTATACCTAACCGACCCAACCCCAACAGCATTGGCTATCCTGCTAACCTGGGTCTCGGTTAGCTCTGGTCGTCGCTTCCTGACCTCGCTCTCTGCCCTCTCCAAGGCCTCATCTAGAAGCTCGTCAATGGAGACCGACCTGCCCTTTCTGGTGGACATCTTACCCTCAGGAAGAGAAACAAATGCATAGAAAACAACTTCAGGAACGCTCTTATGCCCCAGAAGCTCCAGACAGACCGCTATCTGCTTTGCTTCGAGCTTATGGTCCTCCCCAAGAACGTTGAGGATCACATCGGCATTATTGTACTTCCAAAGGTGATATGCAATGTCTCTTGTGGCATAGAGCGAGGTGCCGTCAGAGCGTGTGAAATAGAACCTTGTGTTCTTTCCACTGACACCATAGGGCCCCATGTCTATGAAATGGGCTCCATCATCGTCCTGGCTGACATCAAGACCTTTCAAAGACTCGACCACACCCTCAACATCAAAGCCTTGATTATCCTGGCCTCGAATGAACTTGGACTCGTAAACGAACTCCATCTCCTCAAGGTCAATCCCCATCCTGGTAAGACCGTTCCTTATCAGGTCCATGTTGCCCTGGATAGCAGGGTGAACTCGCTTGTGTAGAAGCTCCATGTCCCCGGCTTCCATGCGCTTGAGAAGGCTCTGGACCTCTGCTAGGACCTCAGGGTCTTCATCGGCCTGGGCATTTGCCCATTGATAGCTCTGCTGATGCTCATGTCCATAGGTCACCAGAGCTGATTGCCTTCCAAGGTCATCCAGATAATACTGGACATCCACCTGATGGCCGGCCTTTCTCAGAATTCTCAGGAGAGTGTCGGCTATCAACGGGTTCCTGGCTCTGCCAACGTGAAGCCTGTCAGTGGGGTTTGCCGAGGTGTGCTCCAGCAATATCTTTCCAGGCCTTGCAGGTAGCTGGCCGTAACCCTCTTTTTCCTCCAGTATCCTGCCGAGGGTGCGCTGGACAAGAGCTGAGCCATCAATGTAGAAATTAACATATGGCCCGTTTGCCTCGACCTTTGCAATCAAATTCTTTGCCTTTGGTGCCAGGGCCATTGCCATTTCCCTGGCGATCTCCATCGGAGCCTTCTGGAGAAGTTTTGCAAAGGTGAAGCAGGGCTGCGCCAGGTCGCCCATGCCTTCAGGGGATTCATCCAGGTCTGGCAAAATGTTCACACCCATGTAGGTGTTCAGAAAGTAACTGGAAAGAAGGCTCTCCACCTCTTCCTTGAATTCAGCCAGTATAGTGCTCATGCCATCACCTCAGGGGTGAATGTGGTTGTCTGCAACTCGCTAATGCTCCCATCGTTAAACTGATGGGTTACTTGCATCTTGCTCATGCGGTCACCTTGAACCTGAGGATGGCTGCTACTCCCCCAAAAGCAGTTATCAGTATCTGGCCTTCCTCCGAATCAGGAGAGATAAGAGCGACCGAGGTACCCATCAACACGGCAGAGTCAAAAAATTCCTGGATAAGGTCGGTAGCTTCCTTGACAACAAGCTCGCCTTCATGGCAATCAGGGCATGGAGTATGAATTATTGTGTCGGAGATTGTGGTCATTTCTGATTTATGATTGCACTGGGTGCAGCCAAGTTGCAACCTGAATTTGCGCAGGCTCTCAGACACCAGAAGGGTATCCACTGCTCCAAGCTGGATCGCCTCCCTGATCTGCTTCTCGCCATAGGTCGCTAAACAGCCCTCGTTCTTTCGGATCTCTGCAAAAAAGCGTTGCATCACCTTTTTCTCCTGCATGACCTCCAGGTCTGAAAGATGGTCTTGAGCCTTGTC
>JAUVCJ010000277.1 GCA_030595765.1 Thermoplasmatota archaeon
GCACCACGAGGTCGAGCTGGCCGTTGTTATCGGTGAAGGCGGGAGCCACATATCTGAGAGGTCGGCGATGTCGCATGTGCTAGGTTATGCTGTTATGCTGGATCTTACTGCTCGTGATGTTCAGAGTGGGCTCAAGGAGAAAGGCCTGCCCTGGCTGCTGGCAAAGGGTGTGGATACTTTCGCACCGATTGGGAAGGTCAGGCTCGCTGGGGAGCTGGAAGCCGCAGGGCTGGACCCTGGAGCTCTTGATATAAGGCTGGATGTCAACGGGGTGAGGAGGCAGGAATCGAACACCAGAATGATGATGTTCAGCATCGCCTACCAGATACACTTTATCTCAAGCTTCATGACGCTTCAGCGTGGGGATGTGATAGCGACTGGGACGCCTGAAGGTGTAGGGCCGCTTGCTGTGGGGGATGAGACATTGGCTGTGATCGATGGTGTTGGGGAGCTTCGGAACACCGTTGTATCTGGCTAGCTAGGAATCGTTTTCAAAGCCCTTTGACAACATAGTCGCCAATAACACTGTACCCCTTCTTCTCGTAATAGCGCAGTGTGCCAATGCCGTGGTTGACAACGCATCTTTTGAAACCCTTGTTGCGGAGCAATTCCTCTGCTACCTCCAAAAGCTCGGAGCCGATATGCCTGTGCTGAAGCTTCTTGCCTGGTGCCTGGCCCAATGGGACTGCCTCGCCTACAACCTTAAGCTCGCGCACAATGCCGCAATCTCTACCATATAGCTCCTTGCGCCACACTCCTTTGGATGGGATGCGCAGTCGGAGGTATCCTGCAAGTGCGTTGCTGGCTTTATCCACGTATGTTAGGAAATGCTCGGTGCCGTTGCTTGCTGGGTACTCCATTGTTTCAAGCGTTAGGTTCGATAGGTCAACATCTGTTCCTTCTCTTGCCATCATGCCAGCTTCTCTGCAACGTATGCAACCGCAGCTTTTTCCCTGTTCACTCAGCCGGGCTAGAACTAGCTGGTGAAGGTTCCCAACATCAAGGCCGTCAGGGACAAGGCCAACCGGGATGTCGCGCTGGACTCTCTGGATGCGTATCCATGGCGGTATAGCAGCCATGATGTCAGCCAGCAGCTCGATGAGTGTGGCTGTGTCGTATGGCTTAAAAAGGCCCTGTTGCCATTGTTTATGCAGGTCTGAACCTTCCACAACCAGGCAGGGGTAGATCTTCAGCATATCAGGCTTGAAGTCGGGGTCATAGAATACATTCTCAAATGAAAGCATATCCATCTCTGGAGTCATGCCAGGAAGCCCTGGCATCAGGTGATAGCAAACCTTTAACCCAGCATCCTTTGCATCTATGGTTGCCTGTATGGTCTGTTGAACATTGTGCCCCCGCTGGACAGATGCTAATATATAATCATCAAGTACCTGAACACCCAGCTCAACTCTAGTGGCTCCAAGGGTCAAAGCATAGTCGATATGTTTGGGTAAAAAGTAGTCTGGCCTGGTCTCGACAGTCAGGCCAATGCAACGGTTGCTTGCATCTGCATTGAGCTGTTTTGCAGTTTCAAGGTCTTTGGCCATTTCCAAGCTCAAGCCGCCTTTAGCGTTTTTAGCCATTTCCAGGCTCGTTGAGGGTTTGGCCCTTTCCACGCTATTATCATCTTGATCGCTTGCAGACCCCAGCTCATTCATTGCATCCAGACAGCCCTTTACAAATGAGGCCTGGTATTCGGGTTCTCTGGCAGTGAATGTCCCACCCATGATGATGAGGTCCACCTTGTCTGTGCTATGACCGATGGCCTGAAGTTGTTCCAGACGCGAGCGTGTCTGCCTGTACGGGTCAAAATCGTTGTCCTTTCCGCGCATGGCCGCTGGTTCAAAACCTGTGTAGCTCTGTGGTGTCCCGACCTCTGGACCTCCTGGGCAGAACACACATTTCCCATGGGGGCACTCGTGCGGGCTCGTCATGGCTGCCACTACAGCGACTCCTGAAAGTGTGCGTGTGGACTTGGTACGAAGCAACGGAAGAAGCTTTTCACGATGGATATTTGGAACGTTTGCAAGTATCTGGGCATCTGTGGGTGGCTGGCCGAAAGAGTGCTTGGCACACAATTTCAGTTTAAGGTTCTGAAGCTCCTGTTTGTTGCTGATGCTGCCCTCCAGCAGGGTGTCGATAAGCTCCTTGTAGAATGGCTCCAACTCTATCAGCTCCATTTTGGATGGCCATATAGCATTATTTGTAGCTCCAATTCATCCATTCTCCTGTTGACAACCTATCTAACCCCATTTAGAAAACCTGCTTTCCCATCTTGATCACACTTTCAACAGGATTG
>JAUVCJ010000037.1 GCA_030595765.1 Thermoplasmatota archaeon
TCGCTCGCTATATGACGAGGGCTACAACCTAGCGATCATTGATTCAGACCCCAGATCCTGTGAACGAGCAGAAACTTTTGATGCCTTGATAGTCAGGGGCAATACTGCCAGCGCAAAGAAACTGGAAGAGGCCGGCATAAGTGCCGCAGACCTCTTCATCGGTGTTACTGGTAGCGACGAGATCAACATCATTGCCTGTGCCATCGCATCAAAGTACAGTACAAAGACAATAGCCAGGGTAAATAGTCTGGATTATATCGACGAGCCTGTTTCAACAAAGAACTTCGAGCATCTTGGCATCGATGTTGCCATTTGCCCTGATCTCATGGCATCCATGAAGATGGCGCACATGCTGAGAATGCCCTCAATACTTGATTCAGAAGTATTTGCCAGGGGCAAGCTCCAGGTCATTGAGGACTCGGTGCTTATCGACTCTCCTGTGGCTGGTAAGTACATCAAGGAGATACCTTTCCCTGATGAATGCGACCTGGTTGTGATATTCAGAGAGGGTGAGGTAGTCATCCCCCACGGTTCAGACCAGCTGCTGCCTGGGGACAGGGTCGTGATGACGCTTATTGACAGAAACAAAGCGGTCGCGATCAGGAAGCTCTTTGGCTCTCGCAGGGAATCCCAGGCCATAGAGGAGGTCCGTAAGGTCATGATATACGGAGCCACCCGTATCGGCAAGCATCTGGCAAGGCTTCTGGAGGAGGTCAACGATGTGGTTCTTCTTGAGGAGGATTCGGAGAAGTCGCAGATCGCCTCTGAAGAATTGCTTGGCACCTTGGTGATCCAAGGGTCAGGAACCGATGAGAACCTTCTTGTTGATGAGGGCATCAGAGATGTCGATGCCTTTGTTGCCACCACCGACCGTGAGGGTCGGAACATTCTATCTTGTGTGCTAGCCAAGCAGGGTGGGGCACGCAGGACCGTTGCCTTGATGGATCGGCCTGAGCTGAAGATCCCGCTGGAGAACACCGGAATAGATTTCGTGGTATCTCCAAGGCTGGCAACCGTTAGCGGCATACTCCAGCATGTCCATCACACAAAGCTGTTATCGCTTGCAGTGCTCAACAGAGGCGAGGCTCGCATTCTGGAGGTCAGTGTGCAACCCAACTCCAAGGTGGCCGGTAAAAAGGTCAAGCGCCTGGGGCTGCCTAAGGATACCGTGGTAGGGGCCATCGTGCGCAAGGACAGGGTGATAATACCACACGGCGACCATGAGGTTCAGGCAGGAGATAGCCTTGTTGTGTTTGCAAAGAACGAGGCTGTGAGCAAGCTCCTTAAACGGTTTTGAAATAATTTGATCAATCGACATCTAAGAAGGTTAAGAGGACTAAGAGGGAATAAGGGAGAATGAGGAAGAATAAGATGGTTAAGAGGGAAAAAGGGAGAATATGAAAGAATAAGAGGGATTAAGAAGGTTAAGATGGGATATAAAAAAAAGAGGGGAGAACATGGATGAAACATCAATAACCTGCTTGGAGGCCGAGGATATGATAGTGGCCCATTTTTGCGAGACCAATGGCGGGATAGAGTATGCCATGCCAATAATTCGTAATGCTTTCTCAAAGGCCGGCGCCAACTTTGCAGACCCCACCCCTCAGGGACTTGAGCAGGTTGTGGTGCATTTACTGGCCAACATCGAAAGTTTCAAGGGGCATGAATTTGCTGACAAGCAGGCACGTTTCTACAAGAAGATAATAAGACGGATCAAGTAATCAGATTGGCCTCGAATCCCTAAAGATTGCTCAAGTGAGATTAGAATAGCTTTGAATGTCTAATAATATTGCTCAAGTTTGCCTAGTAACGTGAGATCAGAATGACCTCGGATCTCGCATAATTCTTGGTTTTTTACTTTTCCTGTCCTGCTGCAAGATAACCTTTCTCGAAGTACTCCTCTTCTGAGCCCACCTCATCGATGTTGTATCGTTTTCCTTCGATGATGGACCTGGCCGCCAGTATGCCCATTTCCAGGGCGTGGTCCTGGTTGTTATAGCGGAAGGTCCCGGCTCTTCCTACAAGCTGCAGGTTTGAAAGGCCATCCAGGAAAGTTCTGACCTTTTTGAGATGTCCCTGATAGTAATGGTCATAGACAGGATATGCATACACTTCCCGATGGATGAAGGAGTCCAGCACATCCTTTTTATCTATGAAATTGAGCTTTGATAGCCATTTTACACTGAGATCCACAAGTTCTTTCTTGTCAGCTTCCCATACCCCGTCTCCTTCCCAGCAGAAGAACTCGATCAGCAGGGAGGACTTATCATCAGGAGAAAGTAATTTGGAGAAGTTCTTCGGCTCCATTATTCTGCCAAAAGGCACTTCCTGGTCTGGAAAGTATATCCACTGGTCAGGAAAAATGTGGGATTTATTGACAGTCATGAAAAGAGCAACATGAGAGCGGTATCTGAGGCTTTTAACAGCCTTCAGAACCTCTTTTGGCACCTTTGGGTCTAGCAACTCCACCAGCTCGTTGATCGGGATCGATGAGACCAGCTGATCCACCTTTTTCTTTGTTTCCTTGCCGGTTTCAAGGTTTTGAAGTGTGACACTGATGATCTTCTTCCCATCATGGGATATCTTGGTAGGAACGGTCCTAAGGGATATCTTTCCCCCACTGGCCTTGACCTTGTCAGCCATGGATTCGTATATCAGGGCAGTTCCTGTGTCTGGGTAGTAGAAACGGTCAACCAGGGTCTTTGGACCTTCTCCGGATCTTTTCTTGAAAGCTCCTTTAAGCACCTCTATGATGGACAATCCCTTGATCCTCTGGCTTGCCCAATCTGCTGATATCTCGGTGCAGGGAAGTCCCCAAATCTTCTCAGTGTAGTTGAGCATGTTCAGCTCGGCAAGGGTCCTGCCAAATCCCCATACAGCATGCTCCTCGAAGTTCGCAGGAGGTCTTTTCACGAATACTCTTCTGACCCTCTGGTAAGAATAGCCTCCGATGATCTTGGTAGCGGTCACGGCGCCTGCGGTTGTGATTGCATTTTTTAGATCCACAGGGTAATTGAAGAATTTGCCATTTATGTAGAATCTTGTTAACCTGTCAACACTTATCCATCGCTCTCCAAGCAGGTCCTCTATCAGGTCATAGAGATACTTGTTCTTGGAAAAGAAGCGATGAGGTCCGATGTCGGTTCTAAAATCACCGTATTGAAAGGTTCTTCCTAGACCTCCAACAGTATCGTTCTTCTCGATCACGTAGGCGACCGATCCTCCACGATGGAGCTCGAATGCGGTTGCCATTCCCGAGGGTCCAGCACCAAGAATGCAATTCATTGTCAGGCACTCACATCATTTATTTGACAAGCAGTTTTGCAGTCCTCTTCACACCGTCCAAAAGGCCCACTTCTGGCTTGTATCCCAGCAGTTTTGCGGATTTTTCGATGGAGCCATAGAATTTCTCTACATCGTACTGTCTTGCTTCTGAGAACTTGATCGCAGATCCACTACCCACTACCTCAAGCACCATCTTTGCCAGGTCCTGAAGGGAAGTTGGAACCTGGGTCAGTATGTGAAAATCATCAAAGTATGATGAGCTCTGGCCTATCTTTTCCATCATGAGCATGATTCCCTTGACCGTGTCATCGACATGTGTGAAGTCAAAGAGCTGGTTCCCGCCCTGGATCATCAGATATTGCCCTCTGGCGGCCCTTAGAATGAATTTTGGAATGACCCGATCAAGCTGGTCGAACTGTGAACCATATACATTGGAGAAGCGGAGTATTCCCACGTTTATTCCGTAGTTCTTGTGATACTGCTCACAAAGCATCTCACATGATATCTTGGTGGCTCCATACACATTGTGAACTACTTTTGGGGCATCCTCGGTGCACGGAAGAACTGCAGGCTCGCCATAGACCTCTCTGGAACTACCAAAGATGACCCATGGTTTTATCACAGACATTCGGCTAGCTTCCAAGATGTTGGCTGTACCGTCTACATTGATGTCCACACATTCGCGAGGATTCTCATAACCCCATATCACCCTGGACACAGCGGCCAGATGTATGATCCCATCCACACTGAGTACGGTCCTGCGAACCTTTTCAAGATCCCTGACATCTCCTTGGACGCTCTGAATATCGTCCTTTATATCATTCAATGCTGCCCAATCGGTGCGGTAATCATAACATATGACCTCGTGCCCCTCCTTAACCAATTCCTTGGCAAGATGAGAGCCGATGAAACCAGCGCCACCAGTTATAAGGATTCTCTGCATATTGATACTTCCTTTGCCCCATACAGAAAGATCAGGGTCTTATCTGACCCAACGATTTGCCATACTTAAACCTTATGCGGCTCTGGATGAGCTTTTTTACTTATTGTAGCGCACTTCTCATTTTTGACAAATGATAACGTGTGGCACACATAGTCAAGAACCCCTTCGATCGTCCTATATGTCTGGTTCTTGACTATAATTACGAAACACTATCGGCTCGTGAGCTATTTCACAATGCTCCCCGATCTCGATCCCAAGACCATGCGGCCTTTGGCAGCCTATTACGGCATCCCCTTTTCTTCTGGAGGTTTCTTTGTTTTTTCCCGGCTCAGCATTCTTGAACTTAGCATCGGAAGGTTTGGAAGCCCCAGCGCCAGAAGGAATATGTTCTTGACCAAATGATCCAGAATGGCGGCTGTTGTGGCCGAGCTATCGGTAACTCCGAGAAATATCAGGACTCCAGCAACTGCGCTCTCGTAGATGCCAATGGAAGCTGGGGTTGCAGGAACCGCCTTTGCCAGGTTTCCAATGACAACAGCCGCTATTGCCATGGGAATTGCGAAGGTGAATCCCAAGCTCAAGGCAATGAAGTAAAAGGTCATGGCCTCAAAGAACCAGATGGCCAGCGATAGCAATATTCCTGGCACCATTGCCTGGGGTCTAAGAAGCAGCTCGTAGTTCGTTGTAAAATTTTTAAGAGCATCATCAGGCCTGTCCGTTATTCGAGTTAGTATCGATCCTCCCAGTTTTTGAAATATCCTGTTAAGGACAGGGCTGCGGTTGAACACCATGATGGCTGCCATGCCTCCAACGAGCAAGCAAAGGACAAGAAGAAGGGGAATGAAGATCAGGGCCGAGAGGTCCATGAACAATAGCGACATGATAGCAAAGATGGAAAGCCCCACAAGATCCAGCACCCTGATCTGAATAATTGTCGCAGCACCCCTAGAAAGGCCATATTTCCCTCTTAACGCCAGGGCAGCAGCGAAATCTCCGGCTTTTAACGGCAATATGACGTTCATTGCAAACTGAGCTATGTGGAACCTAAAAGCAGTAAAGAATCCCATGCTTGCATCCATTTTGTATATCAAGAATACCAGTCTGATGGCTCTGACCAGCCACGAAGCAGAGTATATCAGCACCGCAATGACAAGCAGGGAGATGTCCAGGCTTGCCAAGCTCTTGAAGAACGCCTGCTCCCCAATCAAATAATGGATAAGGCCTGCGATAATCGCAAGTCCAAGAAGCAGTGTGAGGATCTGCCTGAGCCTTTTCGCGCTGGAACCGGTCATAATACCTGCATCAACGCAAGTTATGCATTTAAGGCTTTTTCCCACTCTCCAGCACGCCATTTCCTGCTCAATATAATCCGCAAGCTATTTTAACAACAGAGCCTCTCAATCCCTCATGAAGCTCGCTCAGGTCCTTGGCTGGCGCCATTTTCCAATCCTTGCATTGACCCTAACCGGTGTTGCCTATTATCTGTGCCTGCTAACTGACTACATCAGCCCGGACGAGGGCAATTACATCTATATGGCCTGGCAAATGTCCGAGGGTGCTGTTCCATATGTGGATTTCTTTGATAATCATTCTCCAGGAGCTTACTCCATAATGGCGTTAGTGTTCTCCATTTTTGGATTCCATCTTATCCTGGCGCAGTTATTGATGATGGCAGTTAACATACTAACAGCGATACTTTTGTTCAAGGTAACCTCTAGGCTTGTTTGGGGTCACTGGCCCATAATGGCCGGTTTGGCCTACATATTGGTGGCGCCAGCGTATTTTGGCACCCATCTATACATCGACCCCTTCCTGTCGCTTCTGGCAACGGCCAGTGTGTATTTCTTCATGAAATGCCCAGACTCCACAGCTACTGTCCTGCTTTCTGGCATCCTGGCAGGGGGCTGTGTGGCATTCAAACAGAATTCTCTGATATTCCCTGGTTTCATGCTGATGTTCATGGTAATTTACAGCAGGCTTGTCGATGGCTCGACCCTGCATAGGAGGGTATTCATCTTCTTGGCTGGAATTGTCATCGCCGGCGGGATATTCGCACTCTTCCTGCTGTCCATGGGCGCTCTGGAGGCAGGGATTGACCAGGCGTTTATTTTTGTTGCCGAAAACTCAGGCAACGCATTCTTTTCAAAGCTACCACCAGACCCATTATCAGTTGCCGGGCTGTACCTCTATGGCTTTGCAATGCCTCTGATAATGAGCGTTATTCTTTTTGTTGTTCTAAGAGCTGACCTGTGGAAAACCACAACAAAGGCAGATGAGAAGGCAGATGAGAAGGCAGATGAGAAGACATATGAGAAGACAGAGGAAATGGCAGACGAGAACGATACATCTCTCAAAACCGCCCCCATAATTGTGAATGACGGGAAAAAAATATCCCTGGCGGATAGTTCAAATGCGGATTCGACGAAGATGGCGATCGACATCGCCATTCGCAAATGCATGATCCTGCTTCTCTTTGGTTGGATGGGCAGCTTTTTGATACTACTATTCCCATTGTTCGAGACCTTTCATTTTCTGCCTTCCATTGCTCCAGCGTGTGTCTTTTTATCGCTTGCCTTGAGCTTGCTTTTCAAAAGGGGTATGAGCTTTCAGCTTAGTAAACATCGGATAGTCATCAGAGATAAAAGAACCGTTCTGATCATTGCTGTTGCCTTGCTGTTGTTGCTTCCAGGATATGGCTCGATTATCGGGTATAGCACCCATCAGAGGGTAACATCCGAGCAGATGCCAGGAACTCAGGAGGTGGTAGATTACCTGAATGCCAATACCCTTCTGCATGAAAATGTGCTGGTGTTCCCGAACATGAATGATCTTATATACATCAAAACCGGGAAGGCTTCTCCATCGTTCTATGTCCAATCCTGGTATTATTTTGGAGATTCAGACCTTGAGCCGTTCGATAAGGAATTTTCCAGGTGCCTTGAGGAGGAAGGCATTAATTTGGTTGTACTAAACACCATCATCTTCTCCCAATTCACTTTTGCCTGGATGGAGGAAAGGCTTCCGCTTTCTTGGGAGGTATTCAACGATGATTTTCTACAAAACGGCACTCTGGTTCTTTCCGAAGGATATTTCGAGGTATATCAAAGGGGATGAGTTCAATCGAAATAATCCGAATCACTTCTTTTATGGTCAACAATCTTGAGCTTGAACTTGCAGATGGGGTCGCCCTTTGACACGCAAAGGGTCTCAACGCTCTGATATGACTTTCCAGTAACGGATGAGAGCATACCATCCAAGTAACCCAAAGAGAAATGGCACGATGAGCGGCCTGTAAGACCCATGCCCTTTGCCTCGTTGGACTCTGCGCATTCAAAGGTCATTACTCCGTTCTCTTCCCCGTCAAAGGTGATTATCCCCAGGCCGATCTCGATCCATACATCAGAAATATTGAGCAACAACTCCTCCAGGGTCTCATAGTTGTGGATGCGTTTTATGATGAGCTCTCCGCATTCAAAGCCTCTATCATGCATGATCCTGTCGGCCTCTTCAGTGCCAACAGCCTTCTCGAACTGCTTGTGGACGGATCTAAAAAACACTGTCGGCATGAGCAGAAATGATACCCATGTTCCAGTTTCTTCTTCTTCGCTCCACTCTGATTTCATAGCTTCTCTCATTAAGGCCCCTCCTCATTTCCATCCAGAACGATCTGGACAATGTCTTCCCCTATGCCTGCGAACGCTTCCTCCACGTTCACTCCTGTCTTAGCGCTGGTAATGAATATCTTGACCTCGCCAAGGCAATCCCTGATGTCTTGGACTCCATACTTGATCTCATCCACCAGGTCGGCTTTGTTTGCCATCACTATTATTGGAATATTTCCGGTCTCGCCCTGGACATCGGATATTATGCTTTTCAAACCTTCAAGGGTCTCATGCCTTGTCAGGTCACAGACAACAAGAGCGCCTTTTGAGCCGCGGAAGTACATTTGTTTCGTTTGCAGGGTCTTCTTCTGCCCTGCAACGTCCCATATCATCAATATGACCTCAGCCTTGATGGCTCCATCCTGCAATGTCAGCTTCATCTTCTTCTTGGTCACTTTCGTGCCCACAGTTGTAATATAGCGGTCATTGAACTGATCCAGTACGAACCTTCTGACCAGGCTTGTTTTTCCAACACCAGGGTCTCCAACAAGGCATACCTTCTGTATGATGTTCAGGTCCATCCTTACTCCTCCATCAGCAATTTGCCCAGCCTTTCAAAGACCAGTTCCACGTTCTCTCCGGTCTTTGCGCTGGTCAAAAATACCTGTGCCCCATACTCGGCAGCCTTTGCCTCTAGGACTTCCCGGTCTATCTTTCTTTCACTTTCCAGGTCAGCTTTGTTACCTATGAAGATGACTGGAACGTTCCCAGCCACCGAGAATACGCTTTTTAGCCTTCTATCCAGGCTTTCCAGGGTGTCTGGCCTTGTCAGGTCACAGACCACCAGAGCGCCGTTGGTGCCTTTGTAGTACATGGATTTGATGCTTGCCATCTTGTCCTGGCCAGAGATGTCCCATATCATCATGGTCAGGTTTTCGCCGTTCTCGAATGTTATGCGTTTCTTGATTACCTTGCTTCCAACTGTGGTAATGTAGCGGTCATCGAACATGTTCTTGGCGAATCTTCTGACCAAGCTAGTCTTGCCTACGGCAGGGTCTCCTAGCAGGCTGATCTTCTTTTTTGTATCTCCGTTCATACAATTACCGCGCAATAAATTAGACCATATTCTATCTTCCAGTCTTCTCAACGAGTATCCGGGCAAGTTTTTCGAAAGCCTCGTCAACGTTATCGCCAGTTTTTGCAGAGGTCATGAAACAGGCCATGTCGTGGGCTTTTGCAAACTCCTTAAGCTCTGCCTCTCCGAACTCGGCATGTTTGACCAGGTCGCTCTTATTGGCAAGCACTACCATCGGTATGTTGCCTGCGATCTCACGAATGGAACCGATCCATTCCTCCAGGTCATCAAGGGTCTTTCTTCGGGTGCAGTCGCTTATGAGCAGTCCAGCATTGGCTCCATAGAAGTAGGCTTCCTTCAGGAGTAATCTGAAACCCTTCTGCCCCATGATGTCCCATATCATCATCGTTATGTTGGCGTTTAAATCAGACGAACGCATATCTAGCACCTTTTTGGTAACTTTGGTGCCCAATGTGGCCAGATATTTGTCGTCGAACATCTCCAGCACGAATCTCTTGATCAGGCTGGTCTTTCCAACCTCGCCTTCGCCCATGAGGCAGATCTTGACCTTTATCTCTCTTGTCATTTTTTTACACCTCAGAGTATCATCTGTTCTCCCAGGGCGGCGAATGCCTCCTCCACATTCATTCCGGTCTTTGCCGAACACATGAAGTAGGGTGCCGAGTATTTCTCTGCCTTCTCCTTGAGCCAGTTCTCATCAAAATTTGTGTTATCCAATAGGTCGCATTTGTTTGCCAGGATCACCAGTGGTATCTTGTCTGCTATCGAGAACAATGACTCCACCCAATCATCCACGCTATCAAGGGTATCGAACCTTGTGATGTCGCAGACCACGATCGCGGCCTTTGCGCCTCTAAAATACATCTCATGTATCCTTTTGAGAGCCTTCTGGCCTATGACATCCCATATCATCATGGTCAGGTAGTAGCGCTTGGCAGGGGTTGTCCAGGTCACTTCCTTCTTGGTCACTTTCGTGCCCACTGTGGTTATGTAGTTGTCTGAGAACTGGTCCATGACGAAACGGGTGACCAGGCTTGTCTTGCCTACGGCAGCATCGCCTACAAGACAGACCTTTCGTTTCAAGTCGACAATCTGCATATAACACATTTCCCCCGCACTATACATAATTCAAGGGCGGTATTTATTATTTGTGAAATCTGGAAAACTAATAAAACTAGCTCCTAAAAGGTGTCCTTGTCATGGTGGAGTACACTGGCCCCCCGGATGTGAGCTGGCTGCTTATAAGGGATAAAGTGGTGGCGACGAACGAGCCATAAAAGGTTAGAGGATTGTGTCGGATTATCTCTGCAACACAATGGATCATGTCCATATCTCCCTTCATATCTCCCTTCATATCCCCTTTCCTGCCCTCCTGGTAATCTTGCCTCTTTACACCCTGTCTCACCCTTGCGATTGTCACATGTGGATGGAAAGTCTTCTTTTCCCTGGGAAATCCCAAAATGGACAACGAATCCTCAAGCCTAGCAGCAAGAATCGATGGCGGTATTGGGTCCTCAAGACCGATCCATAGGATCCTTGGCCTGCTTATTGAAGGAAAAGCTCCAGCGCCTAGCAGTGACATCTCAAATTCGGAAGTGGCACCAGCTACCTCGACCAAAGCATTTGAGATGTCATCAATGCGCTCTTCCTCTACATCTCCAAGGAATTTCATGGTCATATGCTGATTCTCAGGGCTTACAAGCCGCACAGAATTTGCTGCCCCCTTCAATTCCATCTGCAGCTTCCTGATGGACTCGAACGAAGGAACCTCTATTGCGATGAAGCACCTAAGCACCATGCATCTGTGATAACGTCAAGCAGAAATAAAGTTGATGTTGCATGGTTCTCATGGCTGATACCTCGGTCAAAGGAGATAGATACCTCTGCCAAAGGAGACACCTCGGCAACATAAAATGCCTCACCACAGGAACATTATTGTAGATGCGCTTATAGGAGACTTGTGGGAGATTTTGTAGAAGCCTTGTAGGAGCTCTTGTGGAAGAGTGGCATTGAAAAGAGCTGCTTTTCTCCAACTTGCCTCCCAATCTCCGTTTCTCTGGCCTATTGCTTATTTGCATATATGCTCTTTATACAACTGTACCAAACATTATATAGTAAAATACAAATCTAGTGGAATTGTCCAGTGGGTTTTTGCCCAGGGGGCTGGCTGCATGAGAAGCTCATTTACGTCCACCTTAGTCGCAGTGTTGTTGCTAGTGAACATTTTTATTGGTCTACCTTTCCTGCCCAACGCATCGGTACAGGGAGCGGAGCGTATCGACGGCCCCATCGCAACAGATACCACATTGACACTTGCCAATTCACCCTATTACATAGAGGATGATGTTCTGGTTCAGAATGGCGTGGTATTGACCATCGACCCCGGTGTGGTGGTCAAGTTCAATGGCAATTACAAACTCACCATCAACGGCACCCTGAACGCTGCTGGAGCCTCAAATGCAAGGATCACCTTCACCTCCAATCACACCGACCCGCTTCATGGCGACTGGGATTCCATCTTCGTTGCCAGGAACGGGCATCTGAACATGCAGTGGGTCATACTATGGTATGCGGATACAGCGGTTCATTTGGGAGCCACTCAGGATGTGGTGCTGACAGATACCAGCTTCAGGGATAGCAATGTCGGGCTATATGCATGGAACGTGAATCACACATTTTTCGATGGCAACGAGTTTCGGGAGTGTGATGTCCAGATGGATCTCCATTATTCGGATAACAACACCATCAACGATACTCGTTTTAGCAGCTCTGGTCAGGGTCTGCTCCTACGCGACTCCTGGGGAAACCAGATCCGAAACAACGATTTCCCGATAAACGACTCTGTTGGCATACGGGTCAATCCAGGTTACGAGAATACCATAGAGAACAACACTTTTACAGGAGCCAACCACACCAGAGGCCAAGGAATAGAGGTAACTTCCAATTCCAGGGACAATAACGTCCAGTACAATTTTTTCATAGGCATGAACATCGGCTTCTCCTGCCAGAACACCAACCCCAGCTCTTCGAACATGAAGTTCCCAGTCCAGTACAACGAGTTCCAGTGGGCTGCTTTTGGGATCCAGGGCGTAAGCTGTTCAGGCTACCGTTTCTACAAGAACACCTTCAGCCACGATGAGCATGGGATCCAGCTCCAGGGCGCTTCTTCAGGCAACGACATCGATAACAACACAGTTGCGGATTCTGCTCATGGTTTCACGATCCAGGCCTCTACCGAGAACGACGTGATCAACAACGTGATGGTAGGCAACTCCTCCACAATAGCAGGGGTCGAGATATTGTTGGCCTCCCGCCAGAATCGCATTTCTTTCAACACGATCACCAACTGGAAGGGTCATGGGATATTCCTTCAGGACTCGATATCCAACGAGGTCCAGTACAACAAACTTATCAAAAATGAGGTTGCAGTTGGGATCCAGAGGGGAAGCACCAACACTGTGTTCGAGAACCAGATAAAGGACAGCGAGGAAGTTGGTGTCGAGCTCACCCAGACATCCTCGAACAGGATATTTCACAATAATTTCGAGACCAACGCAGTCCAGGCCACCAACGGGGTCGGGACCAGTGACTGGGATGATGGTTATCCCTCCGGGGGTAATTACTGGGACGACTATAATGGGAACGATCAACGCAGTGGCGCGAACCAGCTTCAGCCTGGTAGCGATGAGATCGGTGATTCTGCCTACTTCATAGATGCCACAACTCGGGATAGATACCCATTGATGGCTCCTTGGGACTCTCCTCCATCAAGCGGTCCCTCCTCAAGAATAACCCAGGACACAACATGGACCCTTGCCAACTCCCCCTATTACATAGACAGCAACGTCTACATCGACCAGAACGTGACCCTTACCATCCAATCCGGTGTGGAGGTTAGGTTCAATGGATACTATTCCTTCTTTATCGAGGGTAACCTTCGCACCACTGGCAACGAGACTAATTATGTGATATTCACCTCAAATCGGTCCGGCAGGATCATCAACCCCCCGAATGTCGGAGACTGGAACAAGCTCCAGGTCAATGATACCGGCAACATTGATCTGAGCTATACCAGGATCGAGTATGCATACATAGCCGTACAGATGTACAGTGATTCCAATGTTCTTTTCCACTGCAATCTGTCTTTCAATTACTATGGGGTCAGAGCCTTCGAGAGCGATTACAACCTATTCCAGGATAACAACTTCACACAGATCCAATGGGGTGCCCTGGAGCTGGGCAATTCCAGGAACAACGAGGTTGACCACAATGAGTTCTGGAACAACGATAACGGAGCAATAGACGTATGGGGTATGGAGGAGGATTACAACCACATCATCCGCACCAATAATAAGGTCCAGACCAGAACTGTTTACTACTACTATGGTGCATCAGACGTGACCTTTAGCTCAGGCACCCCCGGGCATGTGACATACGCCTCCTCAGAGAGAATTAACATAGATGGCATTACCCTATTGGAGGGCTCGGACCCGATCACTTTTGCATATACCTCTCAATCCCAGGTACAGAATTGCAACTTTGTCAACCTGTCCTACGCCATCGAGCTACTTGAAAGCGATAACATAACAGTCCGCAGTAATGATATTTCCAGGGCCGATTGGGGTACAGCCATTCTGAGCAACTCAAGCTTCATTAGAGTTAGCAACAACATCTACAACAATACCGAGTATGGCGTGTTCATCAGTGATTCCGACGATGTGGAGGTCTATAATAATGATTTCATCTATCTCTCAAACTATGGTGTGACCCTTTTCGATGGTAACAGAATAAACATCCATCACAATACTCTGGATGGGGGCTATTATGGCATTTACCTTTCCAACTCTGTAGATGGGCTGGTCCAGTCCAACACGATCTCTGACTATTCCAGCACAGGCATCACTCTCATGCGGGAGACTAGCTACGATGCCAGTGATAACATCATCAGCCATAACAACGTGCAAGACTGCACTCAAGCGATATTCCTGGATTATGATACCAGGGACAATATAGTGCATCACAATAACTTCATACGCAACGGCATCCAGGCAGATGATTACGAGGATAACAGTTGGGATGATGGCGCCAATGGCAATTACTGGACTGATTATTCCTCAGCTGACAGGAACGGCGACGGCATTGGTGACGAGCCCTATGTCATTGATGATGATTCCAAGGA
>JAUVCJ010000161.1 GCA_030595765.1 Thermoplasmatota archaeon
AGACTGGCGCTTGAGCGTCATCAGTTGCATGGACATAAGGGCGTTCATGTCCAGATTAACTACCATCTTTTGGAAAATGCGCTTAAAATCGGAAGATTGTACATACTTTTTGATGTAGATAGCAATGAGGAATTGCTCGATATTGCCCAAGGATTCATATATACTCTGTATGAAATATTCCTCAGCATGGGTCCAGATTTTTCCGATATTATTCCTCAAGTGTTCAATCTGGAGCTGCTTGAACGTATTAGAGACAAAAAACAGACGCTCATGAACAAGATGGCTATGAGCCTATCCAACCGATCGATCGAGGTTCGGGATGTTTCCGGAAACCTCAGCTTTGTAGATGCCGCAGACCTTCGAAGGCTGATGGAATCCAGAAACGAGTTCATACCTCTGTTGGGCCCGATACTAGAGTGAGCTTTCCTCATCCTCTACCGTGGGGATGGTGGCATCGGGGCGGGTGGGCGGTCGCCATAGCTTTAGGGTCACAAATTGTGACCTTAGAAAAGGAGGGTTCTTTAAGGTCGCAAAATGCGACCATTGAAGACACGTGCGGGAAGCATAGAAAATCTTTGCCTTACGCTTTCACCGAGCAGGGGGATGGCGGCTTGAACTTGAAGTCGCAAATTGCGACCTCAAGCCGGAGTGGGCGGCCGCTATTGCGATCCAAAAGCGTTAAGTAGCCTTCCTCCTATTTATAGGATAATTCTCCTATATCACGGATAAAAAAATAATAACCAGAAACTTCGAGGCCCCCATGACTGCCAATTCCGCCATACTGGACTCCCTGCTTGGCTCCCGCTCAAAGGTTCGTCTACTGCGTGTGATGCTTAACGACGGTGCTGAATCCACCGAAGCTGAGCTCGCTCGTAAGGTCACCATGAGCCCGAACACTGTGAATCTAGCTCTCCGCGACCTTGTCGAGCTTGGCGTTGTCCATGTCCGAAAGATAGGAACTGCAAACGTTCATTCATTGAATAAGGACTCATTTGTTCTGGAGTTACTTGGAAGAGCATTCAGTGATGAGTTTCACCTACAAGATGAACTTCTAAAGCTCATTCGAAAGAACACAAGCAACGACAGAAGTGTAGTCCTGTTTGGAAGCTACGCTCGCAATCAAGCCACAATCCAAAGCGATATGGGTCTTCTTGTTATTGTTGATAACAAACAAAAGGCCAATCAGAGGCTTGTTGAGCTGGAACTGCTAGCATACCGATACTTTCACACACCCCTATCAATAATCAAGTTAACCCCCAAGGAACTTAAAGCCAAGTGGAACAAGCCCTATATGAAGAATGTCAGAAGCGATGGTGTTCTTGTAAGGGGCTTGCCCTTGGAGGACTTGATTGAAAAGAGAGAATGAGAGAAGAATGACGATTATCCAATTCCCCTGGGGATTGGCGGCATCGGGGTGGGTGGGCGGCTCTTGATGAATTCTTGTATAAATGAATCATATTTTCCTTCTTCTTATAGTTCACCGAAAAGGTTATCTAATTTGATAATCTTTACTGATTTTGATAAGATGAAAGAAAAGGACTTCATGGAGTTTGCTGGTAGGGTGCCATCATTCACCACCAAACAGGCAGCAGCCTTTATCGGGAGCATGAACTACGCCAAAGTATTCCTGAGCAAGCTTGTTGCCAAAGGCCAGGTGCAGAGGCTTGCCAGGGGTTACTACACAGTTCATGAGGATCCTGTTATCTATGCTTCCTCCATAATTTACCCCTGCTACATATCCAATCTCTATGCCTTCTCCCACTATGGTGTCACCACCCAGCTTCCAGTAAGGCTTGAAGTCGTGGCTCCAAAAAATAAGCTGCTTGAAGATGTGGAACTTATCCGATCCAACACTATTTGGGGTTTTAAGCAAATAAATTACAGAGGATTCCGCATCTTCATTGCTCTGCTTGAAAAAGCCATACTGGACTCCATACTCACCCAGAGGGTTGCTCTCTCTGAGATCCAGAATGCAATAGCAAGCGCAGACATGTTGCTGCTTGAAGAGTTTGCATTGAAGCTTCCAGTAAGCGACATGAAAAAGGTTGGCTATGTGGTTCAGAGTGCTGGTTTCATGCTTGAAGAGCTTCATACAAAAGTCAGAAAGGATAGGAACATGGTTAGCTACCAAAGAGCCAAAGGACCCAATGTTTGGAGGGTAAGACAATGATTACCATGGATGAACTGCGAAGAGTTGCTAGAATAAAAGGCATCAAGAACATGGGATACGCTGAAAAGGATTATTTCCAGGAGATACTTCTGCTGGGAATATCAAGGGAGGTGCCAGACCTGGTCTTCAAGGGAGGAACCGCCCTTTACAAGTTTCATGGCTTAGGCCGTTTCTCTGAGGATCTGGACTTCAATGGACTCATTGAGGAAAAGACCATCAAGAGGCTAAAAAGCTATCTCGAAGATTATGGCTATCCCACACTGGTTGATGTCAATGAATCAAAATTTGGATTGCTTCTTACATTCAAGACCCAGGGGCTTCTATTTCAGGGAACCTCTGCGAGTCTTTCCAGGGTCAGGATGGACATTAGCTTCAAGGAACCAGTCATGGAAGCCAGTTGGTCCCAACTATTCCCGCTTTATCAAGACCTGCCAACATTCAGGTTGAAGACAATGAATATCACAGAGCTGCTTTCGGAAAAGTTCAGGGCAATGCTGGTGAGAAGGTTTGCCAGAGATGCCTATGATGTCTGGTTTCTATTGAATAAAAAGGTAGAGTTGGATAAGGTTCTTATCCAGACAAAGCTGGATCTTTACGACCTTGTATTAGAAAAAACCCTGCTAGAGAGCACCTTTGACGAAATAAAACCAATTTGGGATATGGAATTGCGTTCGCTGATGTTGGGCCCACCTGATTTTGAACTGGTCAAAGTCACCATTGAAAACGCTCTCAAATAGGGGGAGGCGGCATCTGAGCGAAGCTTGTTTCGCGAACTAGGGCGCTGCTGAAGCGCCTGTAGGGGGTGGGTGGGTGGCCGCCATAGCAATCCATTCCAAACGTTTATTATATTGAATGGTCATTTAATTATTTGAACAGTATGAAATCCAAATCTCTACGCAAACCCCTACTCACATCTCCCTCCTCTCTCCTCTTCCAGCCCAACACTCTCTGGTCTGTCCTGTCTTACTTCCTTTCAAACCCATCAACTCGCATTCATGTCAATGAGCTTGCCAGAGTTGCCAATGTCAGCGCAGGGAGTGCAAGCAACGCTTTGGTCAAGCTTACTGACATGAAGCTTCTGAAGGTTCAGCATATTGGGCAACTACATCTGTATTCTCTTGAGAATGATTCCCTACTTGTTCGAAACCTTCTGCGGACACATTTTATATCCACTATTTTGGAATTGGATGTACCTGGCCGCTTTCTTGAACATGATGAGGCATTGATTAGTCTTGTCCTCTATGGCAGTTATGCCTCAGGAGACCAGGACGAGAAAAGTGATGTAGATTTACTTGTGATCACGTCTTCAAAACTCGGTTTTAGAAGTGTGCTGGACAAGCTTGAAACTGAGTTGAACTGCGAGGTAAATTTAACAGTATTTTCACTGACCCTCTGGGCAAAGACAAAAGACACCGCAGCCCCATTTTATCAGAGCGTGATGCGCAATCACGTTCTGTTGTATGGGGAAGAGTTGATATGAATTTGAAGGAATGTTTCGAGCAAGGTTTATTGAAAAGGACAAGAAAGGATATGGCGGTAGCCAACAAGGAACTTGAGGTCGCAAACGGTTATCTGAAGAAATCCAAGAAAACTCTGGAGCAAGGAATACTTGAGTTTTCAGTCATCGGCGCATACACTGCGATGTTCCATGCAGCTCGAAGCATACTTTTTCGAGATGGTGTGAAGGAGCGTAGCCATGTTTGTATTGGATTATACATCAAGAGCAAGTATCCCACATTGGCTCAGCATGTGATAGTTCTGAACTCCTATCGGAGGCTCCGTCATTCTGCTCTTTATGCTCTGGAGGTCTCAATTGATAAGGACGAGGCCGAGGAAGCTATCAGAAAGGCCGAAGACTTCATTTCTGCAATTGAAGCAGTGGTTGATGAGAACCATTGAACCGTGGGAACTGGCGGCATCTGAGTGAAATTTGTTTCGTGAATAAGGGCTAAGTGGCGATATTTCGCCACGAACAAGCACGCTTGCTTGTGAGTAAATGCTCTAAAAGAGCATGACACGACCCAGGGCTCCAAAGGAGTGGGACTTGTCCCACGACTAAGGGCGCAGATGCGCCCAATAGGAGCCCAATGGCAGATGCGCCCGCTGGGGGTGGGTGGGTGGGTGGGTGGCTCTTAATGAATCGCTTCCCTACTCGTTCTCACTCGCGACCAGCTAGCACCCTCTCATAAACAGCCAACGTCCTTTTGGCAATAGTAGCCCAAGAATACTCGGCTCTGACAAGATCGTTGCCAGCTTTGGCGATAGTGTCAGCCAGCTTTGAATCATCCATGACTCTGTCCATGGCTTCCGCAAGCGTCTTTGGGTCTTTGGCAGAAACAACAATAGCGTTCTCATCATGCTTGGCAACCTCCATAATACCACCAACATCGGTTGTTACCACAGGCAATCCCGAGCCCCAGGCGTCCAGCAGTGTCAGAGGCAGTCCTTCCCATGTCGAGGGCAGAACATAGGCTGAGGAATCAAGGTACAACCTGTCCAGTTCCTCATCCGACACTCTGCCAAGGAAATCGACATACTCGGAGATCTCAAGGTCACCAACCAGTGCTTTAAGATAGTTTTCCTGGTGCCCACCCCCGACTATCTTGATCGTGAACTTGCTCTTTTGTTTGGCAAGAATGCTGGCGGCTTTCAAAAGATATTCAAGCCCCTTCTGCTCCACAAGCCTGCCCACGGCAAGGAACTGAAAGCCTTCAACTGGAGTGTTTCTTTCTTTTCCATCAAACCGGGATAGATCGACACCATTGGGAATATACTCAAGATCCAGGGGCTCGAACCCGTGCGCTTTTGCTTGAGCCTGAAACTCTCTATCAACTGAGATTATGGAGTCAAATCCTCTAAAGTATACCTTTCTCTCGATGAATGCGTTAATCCTGGCCTTTGCAGGATTGCCAGTAATATTGATCCATTGATCCTGATAGATGCCGTGGATGGTCTGCACCGATGGCTTGCCTGAATCTTTTCCCACTTTATAGGTAGGGATGGCCGCCTGGAATGATTGGCCGTGTACCAGATCAAATTTCAGTTTCGAGACCTTGCGCAGTGCAAGAGGGGTGTACATGGCCCTTCCACGAAGCACCTGGAACTGGGCAGGTCTGCCAACCCTGTGAACAATAAACTTTCCCTCCAGAAGAGTTTCCTTATCCGGAGGGGTGCTACCGTCTGGCATTGGAAAGCTCCTGCAAACCAATTCGACCCTAACACCAAGCTTTACAAGTTCCTTCACCAGATAGCGGATATGATACTCTCCTCCTCCAATGGATGGGAAATATCGCTCTGAAAGCATCAGCACCTGCATATTGGGAACCCAGCCGAGGTAGACACTGAACCGATAAATAGCTTATTGACCGCGAATAAACAATTTGTAATCTAACTTGGATTCCCGGGTAGGGAATTGAACGAGGCCCAACGAATAGTTTCTTGAATCAATGTTCACAAATAGCTTCTTGAATGAAGTCCAATGAATAGCTTCTTGAATGAAAGTTCACAAATAGGTTATTCAATGAGTAACTCGTTTGTATCGATGCCATGAAAAAGGTACTGATAATCACCTACTTCTTCCCACCAACAGGCGGTGGTGG
>JAUVCJ010000102.1 GCA_030595765.1 Thermoplasmatota archaeon
TGCCGATGTTGCCGATGTTGCCGATGTTGCCGATGCTGCTGATGATGGCAGTGCTGAGAATTCCGATGAAACTGCTGATGATGCTTTGGACGAAAGTCAGGATGATGGCCTTGATGAGGAAATGGACGAAGAAATGGATGAGTATTTTGGAGATGAGGAAGATACGCCAGCAGCCGACCTAGACTCCGAAGATGCCGAGACCACTGATAGCCTTGTATGCCTGGAATGTGGGGCTGTAGTTCCAACAGGTGAGGAGAACTGCACGATATGCGGTGCAGTCATGGTACCCTCTGAGGAAGAGACCGGAGAGGATCTTGGATATGTTGATGATGATCCAGCAGAGCCCATGGATGATATCGTGGGCATCATGGTAGATGCTGGGATCGACAGAGAAACTGCCCACCTGATGTATGATAACGGCCTGAATACCCAGGAGAAACTGACCAATGCCCGGATGAGTGATTTTCTTGGCATCGATGGGATCGGATTGTCTCTAGCAAAAACCATTCATAACAAGCTTGAGGCGGCTTTGACCTCTGAAGCTGAAGATGTAGCCCAGGAGGAGCCTCAGGATGAAGAGGGAGACTTAGAGGCTGTTGAGGATGATGCGGATGCAGATGCTGAAGGCGATGCAGTAGCTCAGGATGGGGATGATGAGTACTTTGAGGACATGATAGAAGATGAGGCTCCGGCAAGGGGAGCAGCAAAATCTGGTGATGATGAAGGTCTCGAGGTAGAACAGGAGCAGACTGATGAGACTTTAGACACCTCTGATGAGGCTCAGGAAGATGCTGACGAGGGTTTGGATGTTGGTAAAACCGAAACGCCCTCTGCCAAAGAAGAACAGGAGCCAGAAGCTGAAGGTAAGCCTGCCATAGCTGCAAAGACTCCCGATGCAAACGATACCGCTCCAGCCCAGGATGATGAAGTTTACGAACTTGCAGAAATGGGGCCACCAGAAAGAGACCCTGTTGCAATGGCAGATATGGGCCCACCCGAGGGGGACTACCCTGAGGGGGAGTTACAAGAGGGTGAGTATGAGGGCTATTATGAGGAAGTAGTCCAGGAAACCGAGTATTACCAGGATGGGTCCGACACTGATTACGACAAGAATAACCCCCCTGCTAGAAGGGAAGGTCAGTATGACGATGAATTCTTTGAGCCTGAGCAGGGTGAGGGTGATTATCAAGATGAGCGCCAATATCAGGATCGACCAGAGTATCGCGAGGAACAAAATGTTCCAGATGGTCGGCCTCAAGAGTATCCACCGGAATACCGTGAGGATAGGGCTCAGGTAAGGGAGCCCACAGAGCAATACAGAGACCGGGATGGCCGGGTCCATGTTGTTCCAGGGGTAATCCCGATACAGGGATCTATGGGTACAGACAGGGAAATTATACGGGAAAAGGAAACAATTTACATCGAGAGGGACAGAGAACACCCTGAGCGTGCTTATCCTGAGGAGGACTTGGGCTCTGAAGCCAGGATCAGCCCTGATCAGGTTCAAAAGACCCAACCCACTCCTTTGGCTCAGGTTGAGGTATTGGATGCTGCGGAAGTTGGAAAACCCGAAGCAGTTGATAGTGTACCACCTGCTACTCAAGAAATAGGGCGGAAAGGTACTCCATCCAAGGGAGAGCCAGATCAACCTACAGATACCAAGCTTGAAGAGGACGAGGATGTACCGGCTCCAGCAAAAGAGGCTGTGCCTGAGGATATAGAACCAGTTCCCAATGCGATATCTGAACCTGAGTGCTTAAGCTGCAGTAAGACCCTGAGTTTCATCAAAAAATATGATCGCTATTATTGCAAATCGTGTAAAAAATACGCACCAACCATGACCTCTGTTGAGATGGAGATCGAACTAGACTCGGATGATTCTCCAGCATGGGAGTGCAGATTGATACTGGCAAGCAGTGATGGGTCGTATTTGCAGAACTTATCTCCTTCCAAAGATGGCGAGAACTTGAGGCCTGGTTTCGTGACCATCGCCTTCCCACATGTGCCGGTCGGTAAGAAATATTCATTGGAAGCTGATGCTGGTGATTGCAGGTATATGCTTATCCGGAACTTTCCGGTTGTAAAAAAGGATGGTGGTTCCAAATGATGATAATGGCCAAGTTGATCCTGACATACGATAACGGAGAACCAGTTACCAAAACCCATGCATATCTTACGATATTAGGCAGTACAGATGGCAAGTATCAACATTTCAAAACTGATGACGATGGCAGCCTTCTGATCGGAGACAAAATCGCTCGTCTAGTTGAGGGCAAATACTCCTTGATACTGACCTCAGAAGAAGTGTCAGATCCGGAGATGGATGGACTGGGCCCTGCACACGAGTTTGAGCTCAAAGCAGGAACCATAACCGAGATCCCAGAGTCATTAAACCCAGTTAATAAGGCCAAGGAAGATGCAGTGACTTCAAAAGCAGTACCAGTGCCTGTACCTTTGAAACCAAAGCCTACAAAGACCGATGCTCCTAAGGTAACAAAGAAACCGATAATTGCAGGAACTACAGCAGGTGCTACTACTGGTGTTGTAACCGGTGTAGCAGCTATTGCCGCGAGATCTGAGGATGCGGACGTTGGCACTGTGGAAAAGGACGATTCTAAACCTATTACAAAACCCAAGGAAATTCCCTGCAATGATTGCGAAAAGCCCTTGGTATATGTTGAGAAGTATAAACGCTATTATTGCAAAGGGTGTAAAACATACGCAAAGAAGGATTACGTGGAAAAATCGCTGGAATCCCAGAAGGCCGATGCCTTGTTGAAGGGAACCAAAGCTGAAGATGGTGCTAAAGATAAGGCTGAGGGAAAGACAGAGGGTAAAAAGGAATTGCCGGATGGAGATAAGCCTGACCTTGAGAAAAAGGATGGCTCTGCTATACCCTCCATGGTAACTTCAGACCTTATGGAATCCGAAGCCTTTGATTCAGATACTGATGAGATCCTGGATGAGATAGTTGCTGGAGATATTACGCTAAAGGGAAAAGGCGAAGCGGCTGGAGTTGCAGATGCAGCCAGTTCGGAAACGCCTGCTAAGAACGTGCTAGACGCTTCTGAAACCATTGAAAATGACTCCAAAACGATTGTAAAACCCGCTCAGGTCAACGGCTACATCAAGGCCTATACCGAGTCATACATGGATCTTATAGATGAGGAAGGAGATGAGGCAAATCAGCCTCTGTTCTACAAGAATTTTCCATACGAAACCACAGGATACATCCTTCCAAATGGTCAGGTATGCGCATTGTTCAAAGGCAATGCCCAGGCTACGACCACCAAGACCTTTGAGGAGAGCGAAAGAACTGTGGAAAGGGTACTGGGGAGAAAGAACCACGATCATTTCCTACGGTTCCTACCCAATTCTGATTTCGACCTTGAGAAAGCCAAGGCAACTGGCGACTCTCAGGCAAAAGAGGATCTTGCCAGGGTAGCTAAGCTCAAGGAAAATGGTTTCTCAACTGAGAAAATAGATACTGTGCAAGTATTAATCGAGAGGGAGGTCAAGACAACTCCATGGTTGCTGGTTCTGAAGGGGGAGGAGTTCAAGGCTCTCAGTTCAGACTCTGAGGTTGGAGAAAACGCCAAGGAGCTGATCGAAGCCTCAGAAATTAAAGATATCAAGTATCTAGAGGATACTGGGAAGCTTCCAGGGGTGGGAGCACTATCTGATGGTTCAGTTCCTGAGATTCCGCTGGAGGATTTTGATATTGAGGATGAACCTATCAGTGCTGCAGAGCTAGAGCTACTCAAAGAGAGAGAGCGCATCAAGGAGTTGGAGGAAAAGCTCCTGAATATCGAGACTAAGAAGATCTCTCCACCTAAAGTAGCGGCTCCTAAGAAGGTTCCGATCAAGAAAGAGTATCGTGAGGAGAGGATCGAGAGGGTGGTGCCAACTCCCGAACCTCCAAAAGCACAGGCACCTGTAGATTCAGGTGTCCAGCTGATACGCGAATCCCAGCCAGCTTACCCTAAGGGCCAGCCTTCAAACATCAACATCCAGATCAAGTCCCCTGAAGGCAAGGGGGGGCTCTATCCAACCCCAATCCCGATCCAGCAAGGACCTACCAAGGTGGTACTTCCACCAAGGCCTGCGCCAAAAGCAGCCAAAGACCTGGACGTTGTCAGGCTCAAGAAGACCGTGCTGAGCCTAAATGACAAGATGCGCCTCCTGGAAAAGGGCCTTAAAAGGCTTGAGAAGGATCCTGATGTGGTAGACCAGCTCAAGCACACCGTATTTAGGATGAACAGGCGTCTGTATGAGACTGAAAAGAAACTCAAGCAGTCCGAGGCTGTGGACAAGAAGATCATCGCCATGATAAAGGAGCTGGATCAGAGGCAGAAACAGGAATTCGCCAATCAGCGCAAACTTATCATGGAAGAGGTGCTTGGAGCAAAACGATACGCCAAGAAATGGTCGGTTTCTATCCTGCTGTTCCTGGTGGTCACTGTGTTCTTCATACTGGTTAGGCACTTGGATGACATTATTTGGTACATCAACAATCCGTTCATACCATTCTTTGGCTGAGTGAATCCATGGTAAGAGTCTGTGTTATCCCTGGTGATGGGGTTGGGCCAGAAGTCATGGGCTCCTGCCTGGAGATACTTCAGGTTATGGATCTGGGCTTTGAGTTCGTTCATACTGACGCAGGGCTCCAGTGCCACAAAGAACATGGTGTGTACCTGCATCCAGAGGCTTTGACCATTATCAAAGATTCTGCAGCCTGCCTGTTCGGGGCTGTAACCAGGCCGCCTCCGGAACGGAACTACATTTCACCTTTGCGAACACTCAGGCGTGAACTGGAGCTGTACGCCAATGTCAGGCCGATCCGCACTAGGCGGAAAGGAATGTCGCCAAGACCGCTGGACCTTGTCCTGATAAGGGAGAATTCTGAGGGTCTATACACCCAACGTGAGAGAGCAGAAGATGAGGATACCATCATTACTGAGCGGGTGATCACACGCTTGGGTTGTGAAAGGATAATCAAGTTCGCCTTCGATTATGCAATCTCCAATGACAGAAAACGAGTCAGCTGCGTTCACAAGGCCAATGTCCTTCGCAAGTCCGATGGGATGTTCAGGGAGATCTTCTATTTCCAGGCTTACAACTTTGCCTCTCGCAGATATGGGCTGGAGGTTGATGATTACCTGGTGGATGCTGCCGCCTTAAATCTTGTCAGAAGCCCTGAGAAGTTCGATGTAATGGTAACTCTCAATCTCTATGGTGATATATTAGGGGGCGAGGCTGGAGGGTTGATCGGTGGCCCCGGGGTTTCACCTGCTGCCAATATCGGAGACCGCTATGCCGTGTTTGAACCCACTCATGGATCCTCTCCTGGGCTGGCAGGAAAGGATGTAATGAATCCCAGTGCCATGATCCTAGCGGCCTGCATGATGCTAAAGTATCTTGGGAAGGTAAAAGAAGCTAACCTCTTATCTGAAACTCTGGATCAGTTATTCGAAAGGAACGTATGCACCATTGATATCGGTGGAAGCTATGGTACTAAGGATTTTACACACGAGTTTCTCCAGGAGTTGGAACGACTTACAAGCTCCACAACCAATGCATTTAAGTAGCCAGGTAGTCAATTGTACGGGATTGGCATGAAATTACCTAAGAACATCATTGCCCTGGTGGCATTGTTCATAATACTTACAGGCCTGTCCTTCACCATAGTTCCAGAGAATTTGGTGTCCTATAATCCTTGGGTATTCTGGGTCGGGATTTTACTTGTTGCGCTAGGCTCTGCTATCCTTTTCCTGTTCTCTCCATTTGGCAAGGCTAGAAAAGGCTCATCCGTCATTATTAGCAGTTCTCCACTATCTGAGCGGCTCATTGATTTTATGAGCATTCGGGGTAGATTGATCCCATACATGCCTGCTGCAGGAGTTCTATTGATCATTCTGGATCTCTATTACAACTTCCATATATCAGCATCGTTAGGCCAGCCTCTTCTTTTTGGAACCCATGACACAGTCACCATAATTTTTGGCCTATGCATGATCGGATACAGATTCACACCTCCTGACTATAATCGAGAACGTGACTTCATCTTTATTTTCTTCATGGCCTTGATGCTCATACTAGTCATCCCGCTCATGCTGGTTCGGTTCTTGTGGGGTGACATCGATGCATCGGTGCATGTCTATTCATCAACCATGCTCACACCCCAGGTAACCAGCATACTGAACATGCTCGGCATAAAAGCATACCCAGTAGGCATAGAGATACATTTTGAGCTTCAAAAATGTCCCGTTAATATTTGTGACTATGCTGAGGTTCATGTGACCACTGCTTGTTCCGGCCTCTACTCATTTAGCATTTTTGGAGCAGGCTTTACAGCATTCATCCTCACAGAATACAAGCGAATATCCTTAAAAGTCGTATCTCTGCTGGGCCTTGGCTTGCTTGCTGCATACTTTGCAAATCTGTTCAGAATGGTCATCATCATCCTCATCAGCCATTATTATGACCCCACCCCAAGAGATCTTGGCAACCTTTTAGTTGTTCACGCAAACATTGGTTGGATCATTTTTCTGATATGGATATCACTCTTCTGGTTGATCCTCTATCGCTTCCTGCTTAAGGATGACCTTGACAGGGCAGGGTATGAGTTTGAAGAAGACGTGCTGGATGCCGATGTAGAAATATGCCAGATATGCGGGAACGTACTTGGGGATCTGAGAATGGTAACATGCGTATGGTGCGGAAAGCACACTCATGTAGCTTGCTTGGGAGAAAGAACGCAATGCCCAACCTGTCAGGAAGATATGCCAGAGTTCGAGCCTGAAGCCATTTTACCCGATGACCCCAATATTGCTGGCTCGGAGGACGATATCCATGATGATGGCCTTGAGGATGCATGAAAGAAGACTGGCTCTGGTGCTGGCCCACTCAATTATTCCTGATATATCATCCAAAAAAGATATGTAGGCTTTCAGGGCTGGAGGGTCTGGTGTTTTAATGAAGGTCGCCCTCGCTCAATTGGAAGCCACCAGAATGGATAAAGATGCCAACATATTGAAGATAGAAGAGGTGTTGGCAAACTACCCCTGTGATCTGGCAATATTCCCAGAGATGTTTCTTACGTCATACAACATTTTTGATGCGGTGGCTAACATGGCAGAGCCATTGGATGGTCCATCTGTCCTGAATATCTCAAAGCTTGCTGAGAAGTATGATACCATGATTATTTTCGGTATGCCAGAGCTATGCACCCAAAATGATGGCTTGGTCTACAATAGTGCTGTACTATGCCACCCGAACGGTAAGGTGGATTCCTATCGCAAGGTCCAGCTTGCAAATTTTGGCCCATTTGAGGAAAAGCTCTACTACGCAATCGGCAGGGAAACACCTGTATTTTCAACAAAATTCGGAAAAATCGGGATACAGATATGCTATGACCTCTTTTTTCCGGAGCTGGCTAAAAGATCGGTGCTTCTTGGAGCCAATCTGATT
The DNA here is from genome assembly GCA_030595765.1 of Thermoplasmatota archaeon. Taxonomy (GTDB): domain Archaea; phylum Thermoplasmatota; class Thermoplasmata; family JAUVCJ01; genus JAUVCJ01. The sequence goes on from JAUVCJ010000102.1 coordinate 7,471, forward strand.
GTGAACATCTCGGCATCTCCTACGTTCTCAAAAGAGATGTTCGAGGCCATGATACCAGCAAGAGCCATTGAGAACACTGTATTTTTCCTCTACTGCAACAATCTGGGAACCCAGAAGAACCTGGTGTTCTGGGGTGGCAATCGGGTGGTTGGACCCCGGGGAGACATCAAGATCATGGCTGAGCCATATATGGATTGCGTGCTCACTGCGGAACTGGACATGGAGGAGCTTAGAACAGCACGACAGTTGAGGCCAACCATTGCCAATACGGTTCCTGAATTGTTCTCACATCCAGATGCTGCCATTACAAATGATAACTGATAGAGTACAAATGATAACTGATAGGCACAAATGCTCAATGGTGGCTATATTGACCTCATTTTTTGCTTATCAATGGGTGATGATATTTATCCGAGTAGATTGGTGT
>JAUVCJ010000271.1 GCA_030595765.1 Thermoplasmatota archaeon
GACAACTGCCCCAAGCAACAGAAAAAGGGCGGCAATTCCCACATAGTACGGATCAGCGCTGAAAATACTGTCCATAACTTTCTGTGCACCAAGGTTCAGGATGATGGCCATGAGTATCAGGCCACCAATGGCCATCATGACAATATTGCTTCTCTTGAGGGCTGTCCCCTGCTTGTTCACAGGCATATCTTCCGGCTTGCCATCAGGTTTGCCTAACGGCCTCTGCATAGACTTGTCCACAGGCTTTTCCATTGATTGGTGCAGGTAATATGGTGTATAAAAAGGGTTCATCCTGTTCCAGTGCTAATTTTGTGGTCTGGATATGGCCCAAGCCTCCTTTGACATTAATCCGGCCCTCACCCTGATGGTATTCCTACTCCAACGAGCCTTTCAAGTCCGGTAGAAGTGTAAACGCCGCTGCAAGTGCTCCGCGCTCCCCAACAACGTAAGATGGGCCAGAGCCTATCAGTATGATACTGCCTTCCTCCAGTTGGAATAGTCCTTGAAAGTATCTGGTTATTCCAATCTTGACAGGGGTATGTGTTGGATGGGAGGGTATCCTGAGCTTGGAGTCCTTATAAACCAGGGTGGTCGCACCGCTGGCCCCTGCCCTAACTGCGCTGTCCCTCTGCTCCAGTCCATATCGAAGGCCAATAGCGCCGGTCACTATCAGGATGGCGGTGTTGAAAAGGTCCACTGCCAGACCTTGAAGGTCGATGACTATCTCTTTGACCTGTATGTCGGAGAGTAGTAGCTCACTAGCTTGGGAAAATATAACTCCACGTTTCTTGCGGATTATCAGGCCATCAATTTCGAGGCGGTCAAGAAGCCTTCTCATCACACCCTCTCCGGTCTCTAGCCGGGTTGCAAGGTTCTTCCTGCTGATGGGGCCTTGAACCTTCACTGTGGCCAGTATCTGGAACAGTTTCAGAGCATCGTCATGGTTCATTGGATTTCACCTTTTTTCACTGACATTAATCTTAACTGATCGCCTGCTTCATCATTTTCAATACCCTTAATTCTTTTCATTTCTTTCGTTTCTTTCATTCCTTTCATTTCGTTGAATGGTCTCATTTATATCATCCTCATCTATCAGACCCAAAATATCTACGATCGGGCCTCCAATGGATGGATGGGTTCTTATCTCGGTCCTCACATTGAACAACTTTGCCAGATTTTCAGGTGTTAGAACATCCCTGGTAGGGCCATCTTTGAGTTTCCGGCCTTCTTTCATCATCACCAGCCTATGACAGTATCTCGCTGCCAGGTTAATGTCATGAAACACTGCTATCATCGTCATGCCTTCCTTGTTTAGTTTGGCAAACAGCTCCAGCATCTCAAGCTGGTTGTGCAGGTCCAGATGAGATGTAGGCTCGTCAAGCAGAAGGTATTTCGGTTCCTGGTTCAGAGCTCTTGCGATCATTGTTCTTTGCAGCTCCCCCCCGCTGATGTCGGTTATCATCCGCGAAGATAGGTCTTGAATGTTCACCCTTTCCATGCTTTTCCTGGTAAGCTCCCGGTCCTTGTTTGTTTCCAGTGCCATTCTGGACATGTGTGGAGTTCTCCCCATCATGACCGCTTCCTCCACTGTGAACCCAAAGGCCACCTGGGATACTTGGGCCACAAAGGCCATGTTCCTTGCGATATCCTCCCTGGCCATCTCTAATATATCGGTGCCATCAAGAGCCACATTTCCGCTGGTGGGTTTAAGAACCCTGCTCAAACAGCCTAGCAGGGTACTTTTGCCCGAGCCATTGGGCCCGATGATACCGATGAACTCACCTCCATCAATGGTCAGGTCAATGTCGATCAGTGCCTCCACGGACCCATATGAGAAGTTCAAGCTTTCCACTTGAATGCCCATTAGATCACCTTCCCATCGAAGGTTCCATCGAAGGTTCCATCGAAAGTTCCATCGAAGGTCCCATCGGAGGACATCGGGAACATCACAATTTCCTCCTTCTGAGCAGATACATGAAGTAGGGTGCTCCGCATAGAGCCGTGATGATGCCTACTGGCAGTTCAGCAGGTGCAGCAAGGCTCCTTGCTCCTGTATCAGCCAATATCAAAAACGCAGCGCCTCCAAGTGTAGATGCTGGAATGAGAATTCTGTGATTTGGGCCCACAACAAGTCTGACCATGTGAGGGATTATCAAGCCCACAAAGCCAATTATGCCAGCGAATGCTACTGATATCCCGGCCAACAACGCGACCATCACGAAAAGGATGCGTTTGAGATTGACAACGTCTATCCCCAAGTGGGTAGCGGTATCCTCTCCAAACAAGATAGCATTGAGGTCTTTTGAGAGCACGAACATGACCGTAATTCCAATAGCGGTAACTGGTGCCATTATTCCAACGAAATCCCAGGTGCTATTCTCAAGCCCGCCCATCATCCAGAACACAAGCAATTTCATCTCATCGCCAGAGACGTACATCATCAAGG
>JAUVCJ010000208.1 GCA_030595765.1 Thermoplasmatota archaeon
CCTTGATGATCCGGCAATGCTCATGGCCACCCCAGAGCTTACAAGGGATTTGACAACTGTCCAGGCGCTTTCCTCAAGCCCAGGCTTGAGCAGCTCTGCGTTCTCCATCAATAGTTGAGCAGTGATCTCGGCCAGGATCGAGGCTGAGCTTGATATCGGTTCCCCCCTCAATCTGTTGGCAAGGCGCCAGTCAAGAACCGCAGTAAGGTTTGATATGATGTCAGCACAACCTGCAGCAAGTAGTCTGTGAGGCGATCTGGCTATTATGCTGGTGTCAGCCACAAGCGCAACAGGAGGGTGAGCAACCTTTGAAACCTTCCTGCCATCCTCACCGATGAGAGATGCTCTGGAAGAGACAATTCCATCATGAGAGGCCGCTGTTGGAACGCTTAGGTAGGGTTTTTCTGTCAAAAGCGCTGTGCATTTGGCAACATCAATGGATCTGCCGCCTCCAACACCTATTAGGAAAGTAGAGCCATTTTTTTTCATGATCTCGGCAAGCTCGTCCACGTGCCTCATGACAGCATCTTCAATGATGAATGCCTGGGTCTGGATCCCATGCTTCTCCAGCAGTTCCACCATCCTCTGACCTGCAATGGTCTTGGTGGTAGGGTCCATAACTGCAATGGCTGGGCCTGAGAGACCGACCTGAGTACAAATTGTAGGAACTTCACTTAGGGCATCGTGCCCCATTACGACCCTTCTGGGCAGTTCCATGGATTTGGTCTTGAGAAAACTATCTCCTAAATGCTTTTTGCTGGCCATGATTAATCCAGTACTAAATTATATATGAGGGTATTTAAGTTATCGGTAGGTGTTCCTGAAATCTCTTCACTCTGATCGACCTTTGCTATTCTGGACGCTATTGCTAGGCTTACCTTTGCTGGTAATGGTCCTAGGTTGCCTGTTCATGCAGGATGTGTTCTGGAACCAATGGATATGGCGCTATTACTGGGGGCCAGTTGTTGCAGATGCTAGAGAGACCACATTTGAATCCAATACCATCCATCAGGGCTATACCCTTTTTAGCGAGCTCACCTACGGCATAGTCCTGGCGATATCCGCATATGGAATCTACAGGCTATTCCAACGGGTCAATGCAGATCTGGATCATCGTTTTGTTCTTGCTCTAATCCCCTTTCTCTTGCTCGGTGGAACTGTTAGGGCTCTTGAGGATGCAATGCTTTTCAAGGAGCCGTTGGTGTTCTTTTTCATTGCTCCTGTAATTTATTTCGTGATAGGGGTGGCGATCTTATGCTTTTATCTTCTAGGATTGTGGCTTGAGCGACATGCTGGTAAACATGAGGCCTTACTTCTTGTGTCTGGCTTGTTCATTGTACAGACTGGCATATATCTTGGTCTATATCTGACACATGGTGGTAGTCATTATGTGCTCCCCCCGATCCAGTACGCAATGCTGGTGGTGGCAACACTGTGTGGACTTTTTGCAACCACAATGAAAAATGGACGGATGGAGGCAAATCATCTGGTCTTTTTCGTTGGTCTACATTTTCTTGCCATTTCTGTGATGTATATCCTTACATGGCCAACAGATGCTGATTGGCTAAATGCATACAATACAAATTTGGGTCTAGTTGGCGTAGCTGGAACTGGAGTTGGAACAGGAATTGGAACTGGAGTTGTATCGGCGGTTGGAGCGGGACTACCAATAGTAAGGCATGATGTAATGCTGATGGTCCTTGGATATTCTCTGGGAATGACATTGCTGATTTACGTAATATTCTCAGTACTGTCCCGCAAAAAGCAACTTTTAAGTGTTATCACACTACCAATGAGCCTTGCAATAATCTTTGGCCAGATGGTTGATGGCATAGCAACATACATCGGTGTTGATCTTTTCGGTTATGCAGAAAAGCATCCTTTGCCAGACCTTCTTTTCACAGCATTTGGGACGTCTTTGGTCTTCATACCACTAAAGGCCGGTCTCGGAATATTTCTGGCCTACATCGTTGAGGTATCCCTAAAGGAGGAGCTGGAACCCAGACCCATTCTAAAAACACTACTACAAGTAATACTAATCACACTCGGCCTCTCTCCAGGCATTAGGGATATGATGCGCCTGGTAATGGGAGTATAGCGAGGTTTTTAATAAAAAACCTCGACCAAAAATGGGGTGTTTCGAGAGCTTTGCTCCCTCAATCAGTCATTGGGAGCCAAGCCATGCAGAGCCCTATCATTTCAATCCTCAAAGTAAACTTAGTATATGGTTCTTTAATCACAATATGGTTAAGGATCTCTAAGAAAACCGGCTGCAACAAGGTTACTAGGGTCTAGAAAAATAGAGAAAAATAGGAAGAGGTTAGGGTAAGGGTAATAAAACAAGTGTAAGTAGCTATATATATAGTTTTTATAACAGGATTTGAACAATTAGCTGAAAACGCGGTGGACTATTCTCATATTGTAAGGCATCTTGTTATGTTTTATTCACCAAACTATGTGTGGCAGGCCGTGGAAAAAGTGCAAATAGTTAGGTATGCCACTATAAGGATGGAAGTGGGGACGCAAGTTCAGGCTAGCAATCTTGCTGGTTGCAGTGTGAAATTACCTCTTGCGCTTTGCTACTGTAAGGTTACACCCCTAGCTGGTATAGATGGTTGCCAGGATGGTGAACCCAGAGTCTCATCCTATATCACTGGGGTAGTCCCTGTTCCTTGTCCAGAGCTTAATCCTCGTTCTCCGCGGTGGTGTCGAAGTCATCATGGTCTGCAACATTGTTGTCATCATCAGCGTCCTCGTATTGCATTTCAGCTAGCCTCTCATCCAACTCTCTGCGTGCCTTTCCTTCCTTTGACATTAAAAGGCCAGCCATCAGAATGCCCATCATCAGGCATATACCCAGCACAACCAATCCTATAGTGAGATCAGGAGCATCAGGCTCTGCTTCTCTCTCCTTTGTGAGCCTCTCGACATCTACAGACCTTGAGGCATCCAGAGGGAAGTCGTCACGTACATCGGACACGCCATCGCCGTCGTCATCGGTATCTGTATTGTCTCCGACATGGTCATTGTCTGTGTCGGACCACTCGTTGGGATTTTTAGGGAACTTGTCATTGGCATTTGCTACGCCATCGCCGTCAATGTCGCTGTCAGTGTTGTCACCCACACCATCTCCATCAATGTCATTCCATTCCAATGCATCCATTGGGAAGGCATCGCGTGTGTTAACAACTCCATCTCCATCAATGTCCTGGTCCTGGTTGTCTCCAATCCCGTCGAGGTCTTGGTCGCGCCACTCTCCAGAATTGGTTGGGAAAGCATCGTTGGTGTTTGCAAAGCCATCGCTGTCAAGCCATTCTGTTGGATCGTATGGGTAGGCATCTGCACCATTGAAGTGACCGTCCCCATCAATGTCCAGGTCGGAGTTATCCCCGGTGCCGTCACCATCAAGGTCATTGGTCTCTGTGGGATCGAGCGGGAAAGTGTCGCTGACATCGGGTACGCCGTCGTTATCGTTGTCTGCGTCGGCATTATCGCCTACTCCGTCGCCATCAGTGTCTACCCACTCGGTAGCATTGTATGGGAACTCGTCCTGGGCATTGGCAACACCGTCGCTATTATTCTCTGTGTCTACGGCAATTGCAATCACACACGTCCAAATTGGTGCACAGAACTGCTCTAAACAGCTCAGAAAGCCTGGGCAAAGCCCTTTCCATTATGGCTAGTGTGTTTTTATGAGATATCTCGGTGCCTGCCTTACCAGGTTTTGTCGGGTAGTCAACCGGAACCGCCACTACCTGGTAGCACATTCCTAATTCTCTGGCTAACTTGGCCTCTGGAACTGCCGTCATTCCAGCAACTGTGCCGCCAAGCATTTGCAGCATCTGTGCTTCAGCCAGGGTCTCAAAGTGCGGCCCAGATATGCAGGTATACACACCACCAAGAGTATGCTCACCCCCAACTATTGAGGATGGTTTACCCTCAGAAGCTCTCTCACTGTTGTTGGCAGTATCTTGCCTGGTAGCTGCCTCGCTCAATCTTTTTCGCAGGTCGGGGCAAAATGGTTCTGATAGGTCCAAATGTAGAATACC
>JAUVCJ010000073.1 GCA_030595765.1 Thermoplasmatota archaeon
CGGGTCCTTATAAATTGAGCATCTACTTTGCTTATTATGCGTTCTACGAGTGCTACAAGCGCTGGGGTAAGCATCATCAGGCGATTGAAGCCATGGAGAACGCGAATTCTGTTCTAAAAAGGAACGGGGAAGGAGCACCTGGCCAAATACGGAACAATAAAGAGAAGATCGAGGAGCTATACTCCATGATGGGGAAGGGTGCCTAAGATATGAATAAGGAAATATTAATAATTCTCCAAATACCCAAATTTTTGGGCTCGGCGATAACATAATTTGGCGCTGGGGTACTATTCATATTTAATCTGGCGTCGTTCAACAACCCCAGTTCCGGCCTCTCTGAAGGCTCTGGATACTCCACCCACTCCGAGTTTCACCCCGCCAAACACCCGCGAAACAACCAGCGCGTGGCTGTCCAGCTGGTTGCGCTTTAGTATCTCCAGAAGGACCTTACCAGGGTGCCCTACTTCGCCGTCATCTTTGGCCTGTTCGATAGATGTGGGGCTGGTGCCATTGGCATCATCACCCTCTGAAGAAGCCAGCCATACAGCATAGCAGTGGTGGTTGGCTTTTTTGTACTTGCGACGATGGGTCTTGAGAATGCCATCTATATCATCCCTGGAGTCCAGTCTGTAGAGGTGGGCAAAGAACCTGGACCTCTGCTCAACGAATTTGATGGCGGCCAGCTCCTTCATGCTCCTCAATCCCCATCAGCTCATTAAGGGTTTTCCCCTATTTTTGTCTGCAATTCAATTCAAATAGCCTTGAACCGATTACTGGCCTGTGCTATCCTGGATACTCTCATTCATCCTTGCATCACTTTGGGTGACCATCCTGACGGTGGTGACCGAGCGAGTGGGCTCCCGCAGGGGCGGGGTGCTGATGACCCTGCCATCCACTCTCATCGTGGCCCTGTTCTTTATGGGCTTAGACAACTCCACTAGCTTTGCTTCCAGGGCTGCGGCCATGGTGCCCGCTGAGATGGGGATAAACGCAATCTTCCTGGTGGTGTTCATAATGACCATCAAAAGGGGCCTGCCAGTTGCAATGACCTCTGCCATGGGGGTCTGGTTCGTCCTGTCAAGCATTCTCTACCTCTTCATGCCCGAGAGCTTGCCGTTGTCCATACTCATCCTTGCCCTACTGGTGGCATTCAGCATAGTGGCGCTGAGCAGGATGAGCGGTCTGGGGCAGAAGCCAGGCAGTGCTGTCAAGTACGGCCCAAAGGAACTGGCATTCCGCGGCCTATTTGCAGGCCTGATGCTAGCCATCTCAATAATGCTGGCAACCAGTTTCGGGCCTGTGATGGGCGGGATATTCTCGGTATTTCCGGCGGTGTTCACCTCCACAATGGTTATACTCTACCTGCGCCAGGGCGTTGAGTTCACAGGAGCCACTGGCAGGACAATGGTAATAGGCTCCATCAATGTTGCAGGCTACGCAGTTCTGGTGCATTTCATCTACCCCGCGTACGGGCTGTGGACTGGTACTCTCTTGGCTGTTGTGTTGGCTTATGTCTGGTCCTATTGTGTTTACAAGACCGTGGAGAGATACCATGGGTGATAAACGACTGCCAGCGACCTTGGTTGGGGTTGAACTAGTTGCACTTGGCTGGGACCAATTCTTCAAGGATAGCTTTGACACGCATCATGAATTGGGACTCGTCCCTGGGCGTATTAGCCAGGTTCAGATGAAACACTGCCTTGCATTTACAGAGCTTGGGGAGATGGAGGTCAGGGTCCCTGGGAAGTTTAGATTCGATGCAGCCAGTAAGGAGGCCTATCCTGTTGTTGGTGATTGGGTTGGGATTAAGACCGGTATGGAGCCTGGAAAAGGAACCCTCCAGATGGTGTTGCCCAGGAAGAGCAAGATATCACGAAAGTTTGCAGGCGCAGTTACGGAAGAGCAGGTGATGGGCGCCAATGTGGATGTGATATTCATAGTGGCTGGATTGGATGATGATTTCAATATCCAGAGAATGGAGAGATACCTGGCACTTGCAACTGAAAGCGGAGCCAGCCCTGTTATCCTGCTGAACAAATCCGACTTGAGCCAGGATGCCCAGATAAAAATAGACCAGCTGCAGAACATCGCCTCTGCAGTTCCAATCCACATAATGAGCGCCGAATTGAATGAGGGCCTGGAGGTTCTGGAGGAGTATCTTTTAAGGGGTAGGACTAGCGCTTTTCTGGGCTCATCTGGAGTGGGCAAATCTACCATCATCAATCAATTGCTAGGTACAAAGCGCCAAAAAATTGCGCCTGTTAGGGAAACAGATAGCCACGGCAGGCATACCACCACATTTCGGGAGCTGATTTTACTTCCAGGCGGTGGGATGGTGATAGATAATCCAGGTATGAGGGAGCTCCAGCTCTGGTCCTCTGGTGAGGGTGTGGACGAGGTTTTCCGAGACATCGAAGAACTGACCCGGCAATGTAGGTTTAGGGACTGCTCCCACGAAAGCGAGCCAGGCTGTTCTGTTAAAGAGGCACTGGAAAGCGGAGAGCTGGACCGGCGTAGGTACGAGCATTATCTGAAGCTGAAAAGGGAGGTCCAGTTTCTGGAGGCGAAAAAAAATGAGACCCTAAGGTCATCGGAAAAGGCTAGATGGGGAAACATCTCCAGAAAGGGAAACGCCATTAGGAAGTTGAAGAGGGGCGAGATATAATCCATACCTGCCTGTAATGTCACAATATGTCACCAAACTATTTATTTGGCAGTATACATTGTTTCTTTCTAATATCGTGATGAATATCGTGATGTGTCAGCACGGGGTAGCTACATGGTAAAATATCTTACAGGCAGGGCAAAGGATCTTGTGATGCTTAAGATGCTGAAGTCCAAAGCTGTTCGGAACATGGACAGGAAGTTCCTGTACTATTTGCGGGAGTCCTCCAAGTACGAGAAGTTCGTCCAGATCGATGGCAAGGTAGTGATGAACTCCCAGTTGCCTCCGTATGGCACAGAAGCTTTTGAGAAGTTCATATCCATGATACCCAGGATACAGAATGGTGAGAAGTTCCCGTTCTCTGTCAACATCGCAATCACAAGCAGATGTAACTATGATTGCTGGCATTGCAGCAACTGGGGCAGAGAGGAGAAGCCAGATATGACCCTGGAGGTTCTGACCAATGCCATTCACAAGCTTCAGGACATGGGCAATTGCTTCATCGGCATAACTGGTGGAGAGCCTACCCTGCGGGATGACCTGGAGGAGATAGTCGAGGCCATAGGCACCAGGTCGCACACCATCCTGTTCACCAACGGCGAGAAGTTATCCATGGAGCGGGCAAAGGGCCTAAAAGAGCGCGGGCTTTTCAGCGCTTCAGTAAGCTTGGACCACTTTAAACCCGAGATACATGACAAGCAGCGAGGCTTTGCGGGTGCGTTCGACATTGCAGTTGCCGCTATCAAGGCCTGTAACGATGCTGGGCTCTACACCATTGCCGGCGCAGTGCCTACTCGGGAAATGATCAATAACGGCGAGATACCCAGGTACTACAGGTTTCTAAAGGACATAGGCGCCCATGAGGTGCGGATAATCGCTCCTATTCCCACTGGAAGACTGGTTGGGAACAAGGATGCAAGGTGGTGCGGTAAGGACGAGGAGAAGCAGATGTGGGAGTATCATATGCAGCTCAATAAGGACAAGGACTATCCAAAGATAAGCGAGTATTCCTATATCGAGAGCGAGGGCATGCTCGGCTGCATGGCTGGAACGTATCACGCATTCATTGAGGGAGACGGGACATTGACCCCATGCGACATGGTACCTCTATCTTTTGGCAATATTCAGAAGGAGGGACTGGAAGCATCCTACAAAAGCATGTCAGATAGGTTCCAAGTTCCCAGATACGAGTGTTATGTTCGGACTGCTCACGCGCTCTTCAAGAAGGGTTTTGACAAGGAAGGCAAGTTCCCACTCAGTAACGAGACTGCAATGGAGATTACCGACAAGGTCAAGAACAAGAGGATGAGCGCATTTTTCATAAAATTGGGTATGCCCCCTCCTGTTTTCGAGGAGTCCAGCACTGTAGAGGATAAGTATGAAAGCCTGGACCTAAAAGACCTGGATTGCCCTGAACCAGTATGGCGAACCCAGGAGAAGATCTGGGACATGAAATCCGGAACTCTAGATGTGCTGGTCAATCATATTGATGCAAAAGACAATGTAGAAAAAGCCGCAAGAAGCGAGGGCTGGCTCTACGAGACAAAGGTTCTAGCAGACGGCGAGTTCCTGATAACTCTCACCAGTAGTTGAGGAAAATAACACTAACAATGAATGGAAATGCTTTCATCAGTTGAAGGGAATAATACTTGCGAGGGATAATATGACTGAAACTTTGGATCTAAGAGGGCTTGCATGCCCTGAGCCTGCGATACAGACCGGGAAGGCGCTGAGGGATGCAAATGAGCTAAAGGTCATTGTAGACGACCAGGAAGCGGTTCAGAACATCTCCAGAGGAGTGAAGGCAAGAGGCTATGTCATTGATGTTAAGGAGATCGATGGTGATTTTCATCTATTCATTGAAAAAGAAAAGACAAATGAAGGCTTGGCTAAAACAAACGCTAGGCTAGCTGACTCCGATATGGATGACCCGGAGCTTGATTTCACATCAATGGATGGTCCCACCGTGGCCTTCTTTGGCTCCAACTCAATTGGCAGAGGCAATGACGAGCTTGGCCAGATACTTGCACGCTCCATCATATATTCCTTTCTGGAGCTGGAGGTGAAGCCTGATACCATCATCTTCATGAACAGCGGAGTTGAGCTGGCAATAGAGGGCGCTAAGACTCTCGAAGACCTGAACAAGCTCCTTGACATGGGGGTCGAGATCCTGGTATGTGGTACATGCCTAGGCTATCTTGGCATCAAGGACAAGCTCGCTGTTGGAGAGGTATCCAATGCCTACACAATAACCGAGGCTCTCTTCGATGCAGCAAAGGTGGTGCGTTTCTGAGCTCCTCGAACCAGGATAAACCTGTTGATCACAATAACATGGCCTACTTTGACAATGCAGCCACTTCCTGGCCAAAGCCACCATGTGTGAAGGAGGCCATTGCTGATTTTATCGATAATATAGGGGCTAACCCAGGCAGGTCCGGTCACAGCCAATCAATTGAGGCCGGCAGGGTGGTCAACAGAGCCAGGGTCGCAGTTGCTGATATCTTCAATGTTGCTGACCCCATGCGTGTAGCCTTCTCCCATAACGCCACCCATTCGCTCAACACAGTATTGAGGGGCTTGCTAGGAAACGACGGCGAGGCAATAACCTCCAGCATGGAGCATAACTCGGTGATCAGGCCGCTAAGAGACCTGGAGCCAGGCATCAAGATACATATAATTGAGTGTGACGAGCTTGGCAGGATGGCGCCAGATGCATTGAACGAGCTTATCAGCCCCCAGACCAAGGTGGTAGTTATCAATCACGCTTCTAACGTGAACGGCTCCATTGCTCCGATAAGGGAGCTTGCCAGCATCGCCAGGGATAATGGAGTTCCTTTCGTCCTGGATGCTGCCCAGACAGCAGGGTCTGTTCCCATAGACATGAAAAGAGACCTCATCGACATCGCATGCTTCACAGGCCACAAAAGCCTCTTGGGCCCTATGGGCATTGGCGGCATGGTGCTGGGGGAAGACTTCGACGAAAAGACATTGCCACGACTGCTTGCTGGAGGCACTGGCAGCCGTTCCGAGCTGGAAACACATCCTGATTTTCTGCCTGACAAGTACGAGAGCGGGACCCTGAACGCAATGGGCCTTGCAGGCCTTGCAGCTGGCCTTGGCTACATCCAGGAGAGGACCATTGAAGACATCAGGGAAAAGGAGGCGAGCTTGACCAAGCGATTCCTTGATGGAGCCAGCAACATATCTGGCCTTGTGCTCCATAGCAGCTCTGACCAGTTGCACCAGACATCGGTAGTGTCCTTCAATATCACAGGCATACAGCAATCTACCATTGGCCAGCTCCTGGACGAGCAGCATGGCATCATGAGCAGGGTCGGTCTGCACTGTGCACCAATGGCGCATAAGGCTCTCGGCACCTTTCCAGGCGGCACAGTCCGTTTCAGCTTCGGATGCTTCAACAAGGCGGAGCAGGTGGACAGGGCATTGGAGGCTCTGGAGCAGATTGCCAGCAGCAACAAAAAATGATAGGAGTTAATGGACAATGGCACCCACCGAAAATTTCATTGTCATCCTTTTCGACTCCACCAACCACGCCATCAGAGCAGAGGATCTGGTTCAGGCGGCAGGCTTCAAGCTAGCAAGGGTGATACCCACACCCAGAGATATTAGTTCAGACTGTGGGGTGGTGCTGAGGGTGCTGGCTGAGGATAAGGAAGGCGTGCTGGAATTGCTGGAGGAGAAGGGCGCTGGGTGGCGGGATGTTGTGGGGTTGCATCAAAAAATAATCGATGTTGAAGATGATATCAAATGGGGTTTGCATGGCGAATAGCTCTCATTACGTTTGAATTTCATCCATTGGACTAGTTTACCAATCAGTAACTTACTGAGCAGTAAATTTACATTTCAATGGCTGATATTTAATGGGCTGTTTTAACTCCTTTCGTTATTACTGGGTTGCTAAAATCACTGTTCTCGATAATGATGTCTGCTTTTTCTTGTGGATTCGCATCTTGAAAATACCCCTAAACTTTAGTTGAAATACAAAAATTTTATTAAGAAATTAACTCTTCATTTATTTTATGAAAGCAGGAGTTGATTTTGGAACTTCACTTGCAAAGGCAGCTTGGATGAACAATGGAGAATTTAGCTTTTCCTCAACTGCTGATGCTGAATTGAAAGATATTGCAAGGCAATTAAGTCATGATGGTGTTAGGAAAGTTCATCTTGCTGGGATTGGCTATTCTGATGATCTTGCTGGTTATTTTAACGATTTTGAAATAAAAACTGCAGAAGGAGACCCAATTGAGAACGAAGTGAGATTACAAGCTGAAGGGACAAGACGATTGCTTGAAGATAATGGGTATAAAGGAGACAGTTTTCTCGTAGTATCTATCGGAACTGGAACTTCTTATGCTCTTGTTACAAGAGATGGAGCAACTAAATTTCCAATAGGTAATTCTTTAGGTGGCGGATTCATTAATGGTTTAGCTCAGATTTTGGGTGCTAGTGATTATAATGAATTGGCAACAAGATCAACTGAAGGCATGCTACTTGATTTATGTGTTAAAGATATGATTCCCGATAAAAAGGGAACATTTGAAGGAGAATTAGTAGTGGCAAATTTTGGCAAAGGAACTTCTGATTCTAAAAGATCAAGTGTATATGCAAGTGTTATTAGTACAGTTGCAGTTGCTACTATCAGGGATGTACTGTTGCTTGGAATGATTCCAAATTTTCAACCACCTAATGATATAGTGTATATAGGTTCAACAGTTGCTCGTACACCAGTTCTGAAGAATCTACTTCAAGCATATTCAGCAGCTATAGGCAAAAGTCCACATTTTCCAGAGCATGGAGAGTTTGCTCTAGCAGTTGGTGCTTATCATATGCAGGAATAAAAGGGGCATTTTCTTCTACTTTCTCAAATCTAAAAATTGAAGATCAACGTTCCCAGCATATGCGACGATTTGCATCTTGAAGAGCTGGCGTGTAAGTTGCTCTTTCTCCCAGCAATTACCATGACAGAGTCAAATGCCCGCTTATTCTGTGTTAGGTGCCGTAGTTCTGTTCCCTTTTTTCAAGTTAGCCACAGATGGCGAACTTGAATGTTGTAAAAACGTTCTTACCAGATTTCAGGCTTGTTAAATGCTTTCACACAATATGAATTACCTGCAATTTTTTCAATTTCATCACTAACCAATGATTGAGCAAGCCATCCTTCCGGATACGTTAGTTTCAAGGGGGCTTGTGCTATTTTTTCTGTGGTCAAGCGCTTTCCAGACCCCAGCAGCCCACCATTTGCCAGCTCCTTGACGAGCAGCATGGTTTCAAGCAGGCCAGGGTGATACCCACACCCAAAGAGATTAGCTCGGATTGCGGAGTGGTGCTGTGGGTGCTGAAAGTGGATAAGGATGGTGTGCTGGCGCTGCTGGAGGAGAAGGGCGCTGGGTGGCGGGATGTTGTTGCACTTGATGGCGGGAAATGAGACTGGGGGGCAGTGTTCCGATGTGTCGTAACATTTTTAACAGTATTGTTCTGATGTATCGGAACATTTAATAGCCAGCTACCTTATGTATGTTCTATGATCGAGGCGCTTGCAGAGTGGAATGAATGGTGGAAGAGCGGGGAGGTTGACGCCGAACTTCTCGGGCAGAAGAGGGCTCTTTCCAGGGAGGCAGACGATTTTTTCTCCTTTAGGGAGATTAAGACGGTCACGGGCCTTAGGCGTAGCGGCAAGTCCACGCTTCTCTACCAGTTCATCGATAATCTTCTAAAAGAAAAGATGGTGGACCGCAAACGCATACTGTTAGTGAATTTTGAGGATCCAGTACTGGCTGGGGCCACGCTTGGAGAAATATTCGATGCCTACCAGACACACATCAACCCTGACAAGCTGCCCTACATCTTTCTAGACGAGGTGCACAGGTGCCGTGAATGGGCGCTCTTTCTCAGGAAGCTTTACGACCTAAAGAAAATTGAGCAAGCGTTTATCACTGACTCGTCCTCAAGATTCGTTAGAGCCGAATATGCAAGTGTCCTGACCGGGCGCGAGATCTCCTTCACAATGTTTCCGCTCTCCTTGAGCGAATATCTGGAGTGGAACGACACGAAGACCGTACCTCCATATTCCCAAAGCGATGTGAACAGGATAAAACACCATCTCAATACCTACCTGCGCTGGGGCGGAATGCCTGAAGTCGCCCTCAAGACATCGGAGACACATAAGAAGATCCTCCTGAACAACTATTTGGGAGACATAGTGCATAAAGACATTGTCGAGAGATATAACGCGAACTACAAGAAGATCAAAGGGCTTGTAGACTATCTCGTTGCCAACCCCGGTACGCTCTTTAGCCCTCGGAAGTACCTGAAGATGTATGGCCTCTCTCTGGACTCATTAAACACCTATCTTGGGCACTTGGAGGATGTCTTTCTTGTACATTTGATTCCAAAGTTCAGTTACTCAGTGAAAAGCCAGCAATTGAGCCAGAAGAAGGTCTACCTGTTAGATACGGGATTCTTTGGAGGGGCGAGCTATCACTTTAGTGAGAACACAGGCCACATATACGAGAATGCAGTTCTCATCAACCTTCTAAGGAAGGAAAAAGAGATATATTACTGGAAGGGCAAGCAGGAGTGTGATTTCGTGATAAAGGATGGAAACAGGCTTTCCACTGCGATACAGGTTTGTTGCTCCCTTAATGCTGACACGAAAGAGCGAGAGGTCGGGGGTCTGTTGGAGGCGATGGATTCGCTAAACATTGAGACAGGTGTGTTAGTGACATCTGATAAGGAAGGCACAGAAGAGGTCGATGGTCGGCTCATCCAGTACATCCCGCTGTGGAAGTATCTACTATCTCCGCAACCCGACTCCATATCTTCATTCTAACCCTGTATAGAAACTTTTTGAAATAAGGAGATAACTTTCATTGCGTATGGCTTACCTCCATTGGACTAGTTTACCAATCAGTAATTAAATGAGCTGTTAATTATAGTGGAGCACTTATAATTTAGGGCAAATGATAACGTGTGCCACTATAATCCTGAATCCTTCGGTGAGGGGAAGAACCTTGCGTTTTACCTGGTGCTAGGCGATTCCAAGATGGTTCTGGGCCAATTATCCTGGAAGAGGGGTGGGGGTCAAATCCATCCGGAACGAGCGACATCGTTTGTGAGAACGACGAGCGAAGATTAGGGAATATGGGACGATCGTTGCAAGACCTTTTTTCGATACCTTTATT
>JAUVCJ010000299.1 GCA_030595765.1 Thermoplasmatota archaeon
CATAAAGCGGAGTTGCGATGGAGAATGTGAACCTGCTAGCTCCAAGGTATTTCATGCGCTTGGCAAAGTCCAGGGTCTGGTGCATATCTTTCCTTGTCTCGCCTGGAAGGCCCACAACAAAGAAGAGCCCGACCTTGATGCCGACCTTCTTTGCCATTCTGACCACGTTCTCCACGGATTCGAGCTTGAGATGCTTGCCAATGATCTCTGAGACCACTCTTTGGGAACCGGATTCTGGAGCTAGCCACATCTCAACGCATCCAGAGCGTTTCATCGAGTCTAGGACCTCGTTGTCCATCTTGTCTGCTCTTACCCCATTTGGAGTGTACCACTTCAGATTTAGCCCTCTATCTACCATGCCGTCGCATATCAGCTTGACACGCTTCGGGTCGTGGGTGAAGTTGTCGTCCTCTATCAGCAGGGTCTTGATCCCGAACTTATTCACCATCTCCTCAAGCTCGTCCAGTACGTTATCTGGAGAGCGCATCCGGACCTTTAGGCCCATGGTGATGTCGATGGAGCAGAATATGCACGCGTGTGGGCAACCTCTGCTGGTGATGATGGATGAGTACCTGCCAGTGATGGGAACACCATGCATGCCGCCGCTTGCCTTGTTCGCCTCTACATACTTGTCCAGGTCGAGCAGGTGCCTTGCAGGTCTTGATAGCG
Organism: Thermoplasmatota archaeon; assembly: GCA_030595765.1. Taxonomy (GTDB): domain Archaea; phylum Thermoplasmatota; class Thermoplasmata; family JAUVCJ01; genus JAUVCJ01. The sequence goes on from JAUVCJ010000299.1 coordinate 670, forward strand.
AGTCCAGGTCTGCAATGAATGGTGAGTCCGGATTCCTTTGAAACGTTCCCTGATCCTGATAGGCCAGCCCATCGAGCTTTCTGACACCGATGAGCCCGTCCTCCTCCAGCACGTTCAGAAGCAATGGAAAAGCATGCTCTCCCTCGCCGAGCATGACCAGGTCGACAGCTGGATTGGCAGCGCAATTATCAGGCTTGATCGTGGGGTGAGGTCCTCCGAGCACTGTAACGATGGAAGGGTCTGCCTCTTTGACGGCCTGGGCTGCAATGAAGGCTCCTCGCTCCAGGACCGTGAACGGTACAGTAATGCCAACCACCCTGGGTTTGAATTCCTTGACCCGGCTGGTAATGTCCTTGGGTGCCAACCCGTAGTAGGTGAACCTGTTCTTCCATGGTATCTGGCGCTCCCAGTCCTCCAGGAATGCGTCCAAGATCCGAACCTCATGCCCCTCTTTCTCAAGAGCAGCAGCAATATAGGCCGCACCCATTGGCATGAAAGGAGATGTACCACCTAGCTCTGTCAGAATGACTGGCGGGGGATTTATGAGCAGGACTCTCATGCGTTGTTCTAGCAGATTGGTCATTAAAAAGATTTGCACCTTTGGCATAATCTATTCAGTTTTTCATGCAACTCTAGTACCCATACGTCAGCAGCATCAGGGAAAGCCGCCAAAAAACCAATTCCGCATGCACTGGAACCTAGACCTCCGGCCCCTCGAGCTTGCTAAAGTACACGATGTCGTCATGCAGAACATATCCCGCATCCTTAAAGAATGCAATAGATGGCTCGTTCCAGGTCTCAACAAGGACCGCATAGATGCGTAACCCCTCTGATTCAAGCCACGCCTCAGCAGCTTCCATCAGGGTCTGGCCAACCTCCTTATGCCTGTGTTCTGGATGTACTGCCAGCCTGTTGATCCAGCCACGCCTATTATCATGGCTTGCA
>JAUVCJ010000075.1 GCA_030595765.1 Thermoplasmatota archaeon
CGAGATCGTCTATGGGGTCAACTGTAAAATCATCTACTGAATCATCTGAATTGATAGAAGTGGACTCTTCTGGCATGACTTTATGAAGGGCAGCCAAAAATGAAGACGAACCATCATCCTCGGATGGAGTTGAAGATTGCTCAAGGAGCTCACCATCCTGCAATTCCTCTTCGGTATCCTGCTCAGGCTCTGCAGTAACGACCAACTGGACCTCTTCGATCTCCTCAGGCGGACTCAATTCAGCCAATACGTCCAACTCGATCGATCCAACAGGTCCATCTAACTCTCCAATCTCATTAGACACATAGGTCTCATCGGAGTCATCTGTCCCACTGGGCTCAGCCATTTTTGATATGATGATGTCCTCCTCTGAGAACTCCTCTAGTGAAGCAAAGGTATCCTCAAGGTCTTCAGAATCATCATGGCCTTCTAGGTCGTCAGTGTCTGCAAATACATCTAGGCTCAACCCGCCCTTAACCTCGATATCCTCCTTGTCACCAGGCAGGTCAGTAGGAGGTGAGATATCATCTTCAGCAACAGCATCGGCGTTATCAGTAGTAACAGCATCAGCAACATTAGTGTCATCGTCATCAGCAGGAAATTCGGAGTCCTTGACGAGCTCACGCAAGAAATCCATGCCAGATAACATATTGGCCTGCTGTGGGGTTTTCTTAGGCTCCGTTGCATCCTCAATTGGCTCAGCAGAAACCTCGGCGGAAATCTCGACAGACACTCCATCAGCGAGCTCCTCAGTTATCTCCCCCGGCATCTCAAGGGATAACTCATCAGGCAACTCATCAGACATACCTGCTATAACATTCTCTGGTTCCTCATCAGGGCCGCCATCTTCGGCCTCGTCATCCTCGGCACCGTCGCCATAAGCCACTACTTGGGCGCTTTCATCAACCATGCCCCCAGGCTGATCATCTGCTTCTCCATTCGACCCATTATAGTGCTCTTTCAGGGGCTCTTCATAAGTGCCCTTATCAGCAACCACGCCCTCTTCTTTCATTATATCCAGCAATTGCTTGGAAATGGGCGTTGTGACATCACCACCTGGCCCCTCAATGGTCTCATCAGTGGTTTCATCAATGGTCACATCAGCGATCTCATCAACGGCCTCATCAACGGTCTCATCAACGGTCTCATCAATGTGATCTGAGCTTTCAACATCAAGCCCATAAAGCTCGGCTGCATCCTTGGCAAGGTCTTTCAACTCCTCCCTGGAATGAGAACTACCAGAAATATCATCAGCCTCTGGGGAACCATCCTCATCGATATAGTCCTCCTGCTCAGGAGGCTCTTCCAGCTGGTCAACCCAAAGCACCTCGTCACTCTTTCCTGTAGGGCTCTTACAAATAGTGCATAAGATCGAATCCTGGCTTATGAAGGCACCACAGTTCTCACATAGGCAAAGGGAGCTAGTAGCCGGCAACAAGCCAGGAACGGTTCGTGTCTGCAGGAGTATTTGGTCCTCTATCTTTTCCTCCAAAATGCCAGGACCCTCCTCTGCCATTGCCTGGAGCAAATCTATGCCACAGACTGCACAATTATCGTTATTTGATGAGACGAATGCTCCGCATTTGGGACACATGAACAAAGCTCCAGGTCCCTCCTGAAACTCCTGGGGTTCCTGGTCTTGAGAGTCATCAGCAGCTCCATCCTCAGATATCATGGATTCAAGAGTATCAGCGCCACAGATACTGCAGTACTCCGAGTCCTCTCCAATGAAAGCGCCACACTTTTTACAGATGTAGATCGCTCCGGCTCCAGCAAGAAGATCATCAGCCACGAAAGCAGAAGAACCCAACGATCCCTTATCTTCAAAACCATCTTTTCCCAAAGACATGGCCTCTTCTGCCTTGAAAGACTCCCCACAGATGGTACATTGTCCAGCTGTTGTGAATCCTCCGCAATTGGGGCAGATCAGCATGGTTGGGATGAACTCGTCAGGGTCTGGCGAGATTGAAGCTTCTGCCTGTTCATCCAATACTTCACTCAGTGATGTACTACACACACTGCATTCAGAGTCCGCAGGGTCATTTTTCGCACCACAGCCAGGGCATTCAAGAAGGGCATCGTCCTCACCATGGAAGTAATCGTCCTCTCCAGGAAGGGGTTCATAGGAGGATATCTCAAACTCCTCTGAAGCTGAGGGGACACTCTCATCACCATCATCTAGATTAGTTCCACATATACTACATTTCTTTGCATCTTCGCTTGTGAAGGCACCGCAACTTGGGCACATGAAAAGTGATGTGGATTCTTCAGACTCTTTTAGAGTCTCTGTCCCCACCATGCTCTGAGCATCAGGTGATTTAAAAAATTCGAATATGCTTGATGCTGCCGAACTGTTCATTCCTTCAGCATCGGTCAGGTCATCGAGGTCAGCCTCTTTGATGTCTTCGATGGATCGATACCCGGCATCATAGAGGGATAAGGCCCTTTTTGGCCCGATCCCGGGAATTCTCTCGAACGCCTCCAATATTTCGCTCCTGTTTTCAATAAACTTGCCACCACAGATCTGGCATACGCTGGACTCGATGGAGTTCAAACTCCCACAAGTGGTGCAGGTTTTTTGCTCAGCCAAGTTAATGCACCGTCCAAATGGCCCAATCAGCGAAATTGGAGATGATTAATTCTTTCGCTAACTATATATATGTTGTTATGAACTCCTCTTGCTGGCTATGGTGCAACTCACGCTAGAAAACTAATGACCCTAGCAGTTCACCTTACCACAAACCTAGAGACGGAAAACCATGTTCGAGATATACCTGATAGGCATCATTCCATCTATGGTTATGATGTATGTACTTTTTGCAGAGTTTGAAGGAGCGTTTGAGGAGAACAAGATGCTCCAGTTCCTGGCATTAGGTATGGTATTAGGCACATTCTCCGCTATAATACACAGATTTACCATAGCCGAGATCGGAACTGATTACACGTTCTCGTTGCTGATATTTGTAGTTGGTTACAGTATGGTAGAGGAACTTTCAAAAATCGTGGTCATTAACTTTCCAAAACTGGCAGATATTGGACATAATCTCGTTTTCTACGGCGCAGTCCTGGGTTTTGGCATGTCTACCACCATCACGATATCTTTCTCTTTCAATATAGTGGCCAGAACCGGCCAGATACAGATAATCACCATGATCATGTTCGCAATATTTCAGGCATTATTGCAAGGTGCAACCGGTGCAATCATAGGTTATGGAGTATTTACCAACCAGAGAAAGAGCTACTACCAGAGAGCTATAATGTTCCATATGATGGCCTATATCCCTTTGATGTCATTCCTTTGGCCAAGCGAGATCCGCATCTTTAACATGCTCTCAATAAACATACTCGCGATGATACCAGCTGTTGCCATTGCAGGGTATATTTTTATCTACGTCTACAAGATCATCATCCCCCAGGCACTACCAGATAACATGAAGAGCAAGAGGCGCATGATGCTACGCAGGCAGAACTAGGCAATGCTTCCTTTCAAAGCCAAAGCCCTGATGGGTGGACACTGGTGGACACTTCCAAAGAAGAATTTAGTTATTGAATCCTGCGATAGATTAATACATCATCATCCCTGTGCCTGTGCGAGTCTGCCTGGAGGGCACCATGACCACCATATCCTTGGATATACTCACGAAAGCACTCATGAATTCCCTTGGTAAGAAGGGCATGGATGCCACTGAGGTGAGCAAATTGGCAGAATATGTACTGGATTTCTTTGGTTTTGATGATGCCATAATAGACAACATGCTAAAGGCAAAGGACAGAGATGTGTTCTACATGCTTGAAGAGGAAGGATTCTTGAGCACCTTCCAGGACACCATTGTCATCAAGAAAGGAAAGACATGGCGCATACACTACTGGGTACTGAAAAAAGACCAGATCATCAAGTTATCCCAGGATGTTAAAGAGCCAGAACAAGAAAAAGTTGGGAAATATGATTTTTACTCAGACATTCCCGAAGACGTCTGGAACAGGGAATGAGCATATTGGTTTGACCAGGGGATGAGGGTATGGACGAATGGATTATATGGCTATTGATTACTCTGGTGTCGTATTTCACCATTGAATATTTTCTTTATAAAAAGTACACCCCTCAAAAAACTCCTCAACCACAAGAGAGCCGGGCAGTTGAGCCTGAACCCGATGCAGGATTGGAATTTGAGCCCGGGTCGGGAGCTGACCTGGTCACCGACCCCGAAACTGGATTTAAATCAGAGTTCAGGCCAGAGTTAGTGTCAGAGCCTAGACCGATATCAGAATCTGAACTTGAGGCTGGAATAATACCAGAATTGGAGATGGCAGAAGCTTCAAGAGCAGAGGATTCCAGCTTGGAAGAGGAAAAACCGCCATTGACCTTCTGGGGCCCCATCATCATGATGCGTACCCAGCGAGGGCAGAAATTACTAGACAGGATGGCCAGAAGAGAACGGCTATGGCGAGCCTATGGCTCCCTTGCCTTGGGAGTTTGCGCAGTTTCTATGGTCCTGATGTTCTATCTGCTAGCATGGGTAACAACAAAGGCCACTGAGATCCCAGCATCTGCAGCACCCACTCCGGACCAGATCCTCATCATTCCAGGGATCAACCCGTTCGTTCCACTTTGGTATGGATTGCTGAGCCTTTCAGTCGCCCTTATCATCCATGAGCTCTCCCACGGTGTCATGACCAGGGTTGGAAAGCTTAAGGTCAAAGCAATGGGCATGATATTCTGTGTATTCCCGATCGGCGCCTTTGTCGAGCCTGACGAGGGAGAGCTGAACAACGCTCCCAAACGTGTTCGCATGAAGGTGTATGCAGTGGGACCAACCGCCAATATCCTATTTGCGATCCTTTGTGCACTTATGTTCTCAGTTGTGTTCATGGGCTCAGCAGTAACCGTTAACGATGCCTATCTCCTGAACGGGGTCATGGAGGATAGCGAACTGGATCGTGCTGAACTTCATGACATATGGATACAGGTGATCGAGCTCAATGGAGAACCCTTCGACCCTACCACACTGTTATACATGGAGGGGCTTCCGGCAGCCAACCAGACAGTTACGCTTAGAACCTTCTATGAAGGAGAATATCAGGATCTTCAATTAACCTCCGGGGTAATGCTCTCGATGGTATGGGAGAACAGCCCGGCAGATCTGGCAGGGATGAAGCAGGGCATGCTACTAGGGTCGATCAATGGGTTTGAGATACGCAACGGCTCAGGTATCGCAACTGCACTTAATGGCACCAGCCCCGGCGACAATGTTACGGTAACAGTGTTCGAGTACAGGCCAGAGCAAGAGATGTATTTCCCATCCAACCTGACAGTTGAGCTTGCTGACTACTACCAGTATTACAGCACGAATCATCCGGAATTGATCAGCAGTGATGATGACCACCTTCGGAACAGGTCGTTCATAGGAATAAGCTCGTCTTATCTGGGCTTCTCGGACTTTGGGCATCCAGACAATTTTCTGGAGAGGCTACAGTCCCCATTACTTAACTCCAAGGACTTCGATGGCGCCATGCGCAATTTGGCCATCTACATCGCTTTGCCGATATTGAAGCTGTCCCCAATGGAATCCCCAGTTTCGGATCTATATGAGTTCCAAGGACCACTGGCGGCACTACCCCAGGAAGCATCGTGGCTCACTGCTAACGTATTATACTGGTTGTTCTGGCTTAATCTCATGGTAGGGCTTACCAACGTCCTGCCTGCGGTACCACTGGATGGTGGGTTCCTATTCAGGGACGGATTTGACCATCTATTGTGTAAGCTCAGACCCAAAATGAACGAGAAAAAGCGAGAGGAACTGACAGGACATATGACTGGGATATTTGCACTTCTGGTATTATTCATGATAGTATGGCAGTTCATTGGACCCCGACTATGATGAATTGAAGAATGTATCAATGCCTTGTTCTCAATTGATTTCATGTACACACATTCCCTTCCGTTGGTCTAACATTATTAAAAAAGTTCCGATTTCAGATTTGTACAACCGTACATCATCTAGATGCATGTATCCTCACACGCAGATTCACACACGCACAGAGTCACACGCACAGAGTCACAGATTTACATAGTCCAAAAACATATATTGGAGCCTCTCTTTTACCGCCCTGGTGACAGGCATGAAAACCAGAGCGCAACGCCTAATGGACAAATGCAAGGACTTGGATGGACTGGTAATACACAATGCGACCGAGCCTTTTATCGACCAGACATTCTTCTATGTTACTGAACTCTCAAAAGGGTTGTTCGAAGGGTCTGCCGCGATCGTCAGTCCAGACGGGCACACCGAAGTACTGACCTCCAGGCTGGAAGAAACGACAGCTAGAACCAATCCTGCCCTTGAGGTCAATGTCTATAAGGCCAGGAAAAATAGAGTCGAGCTCCTTTCACAAAGGCTCAAAGGCCTAAAAAAGATTGGGATCAACTACAATGAGCTCACACACAGCACTTACCTGAACCTGGTCAAAGCCGCACCCAAGGCAGAGTTCATAGATGTTGGAGCTATAATCAAGGAAGTACGCCTCACCAAGACAAGGGACGAGATCGCGCTTCTGAAAAAAGCTGGCAAAATGGCATCAGACGTTGCAAAGCAGATACCGGACCTCTTAAAGGAAGGGGTCAAGGAATACGAAGTGGCTGCCGAGATCAACTACATGATGATGAAAAAAGGGGCTCAGGGCCCTTCCTTTGATACAATTGCCGCATTTGGTGCCAATTCCGCCGAGCCGCACTATACTGCAGGCGACTCGCCACTACTTAAGAAAAAATTCGCTCTCTTCGACTTTGGTGCTCTCTACAACCGGTATCGATCTGACATTACCAGAACCTACGTGTTCGGCAAAGCAACACCCAAGATGAGAGAGATATACGAAACAGTTCTAGAAGCCCAGTTAGCTGCCATCGACTTCATCAAGGACGGCGTAAAGGGCGGGGATGCCCACATCATGGCTGACGATGTTATCTCTGCTACCAAGTTCAAGGGCAAGTTCACCCATTCACTAGGCCACTCCATAGGGCTTGCTGTCCATGATGGTGGGCTACTTCATCCTAGTGCAGATATCACTCTCAAAGCGGGCATGGTTTTCACAGTGGAGCCAGGCATATACGTCAAGGGCTATGGTGGAGTAAGGATAGAGGATGATATCGTTGTGAAAAAGAACGGAGTTGAGCTACTAACCACAGCCCCTAAGGAATTGTTAGAGGTCTAAACAGGTAGACTGCATTCGACCATAGCACAATACAACCAGAACAATTCCAAATATGCTAAGATATTTAGTGAGAGCTGAAGCATTCGATCGGAGCTAGGGCGTTCGGTCAGAGTTTGTTTTGCTTTGTAGTCCTTCCACTAGCATCGGTAGAATTTCCTCGGTTGGGCCCTGAAGGAACAGATCTGAAACGTAGCCTGTAAGAGGAGTGATCTCAGGATTTATCTCGATGATAAAGCATCCAGAGTTTTTTGCCAATATTGGGATGTCAGAGGCCGGGCTAACAACTGCCGATGTGCCTGCTACGAGTAGCAGGTCAGCTTGAGAAGCCTCACTTCGCGAGCGCATCAGAACATCTATTGGTATCTGCTCTCCGAAAAGAACGACATCAGGTTTTAGAATGGCTCCGCATTCACACCGAGGCGGGCATTGCTCTAGGTATCTCTCCGAAGGATATCTATTGGAGCAATTCAAACACACAAGTCGCCTCTTATTCCCATGAAACTCTAGCACGTTCAAGCTGCCTGCAACGGTATGAAGGCCATCCACGTTCTGTGTAATGATGCAAGCTAGCCGCTTCATCCGTTCCATGGTCACAAGCGCCTCATGGGCCTTGTTGGGCTTGGCAGGCAAGATCACGTCAAGTAACTCCTTCTGCATCTGCCATAACTTCTCAGGTTCGTGTAAAAAGCATTGGATATGAGCATAGACCAGAGGGTCATATTTCTCCCAAAGCCCTCCTTTGCCACGGAAAGTTGGTATTCCAGATGCCAGAGATAAACCTGCGCCAGTGAGCGCCACACCATGCTTGCATTTTGCAAGCTCATGTATAGCCGTTGCCAGATCTCCCTGGAAAATAACCATTGGGGTGACCAATGACATCAGAGTATAAAGGATAAAGGATGTCGCTCAGGGTAGAGTTCAATGAATGCATGATGCGTGAAATATGAAGGAGCGCGTGGCTCAGGCCTGAACGCCAATCTAAAGTAGAATGTCGTGCGCGAGTCAAAGAACGAGCCCAAGGATCACTCTTTCAGGGTCTCAAGCTGGTTTAGAATGTTCCAGATCAGGGTCCGGCCATGTAGCGGGATGTTCGGGTCGTTGGCAAGCTCATCCAGTATGAATATCGCGCTGGCCACTCTTACATCCATTGCATCATTTTCGGTTAGTAGTAATTTTTTGGCATCAGCTGCACCCCTACGAATGTTCCGTGGAACTGAGGTGTCCTCGCCAAGGTCATCTAATACTGCAATGACCTGGGATAATTGTAATTTAAAATTATTTTCTGCCAAATGCTCACCCCTGTGTTGGCCAACGGCAGTCTATTGTGGGTGTATAATGCTTGTGGTCAGAACCTATTCATCCTTGGCAAAGGTCTGAATTTTACCCTTGTGCTTGTATGCAGAGACGATCATAAGGGTCCTGGAATCCTTAATGCCAGATATGCTTGCAAGGTCGCCAACAACGAACTCTTTCATCTTAGAGTAGTTCTCGAAATTGACTTTGGTGATTATATCAGATTCGCCAGTGACCAGGAAGACATCCTCAATGTTGTCAAATGATGCGATCTTGTTGGCAATGGCATCAACTTCCTTTGTATCCACTTTGAGGCTTATTATGGCACTGACGGCATCTTTCCCATAGTATCCGGATATTATGTTCTCGTATTCCACATCAACGTTTTTGTTCATTCAAGACCCTCCTTAATAGGTATAGTTAATGGCGATGTATGAATAATAACATTTCCCAAAGATAATTACATCCTCACAGACAAGAACACCCCACAGAAAAGGATCTCCCCACAAGCAAAAGCACTCATAACGCAAGCATTTTGGAAAGCAAACAAGAACCGCAGACAAGAGCCAAACGCTTATCTATAGCTGGAGCGATGAACAAATATGCCCAGAAAAGCATCCAGTCCTGCCGGAAAAAACTCACATGCCGATAAGCTCAGGTTTTCTGCTGAAGTTGCAGTAAAGGAAGTGTTGGCACTCAAGAAGGGAGAAAAAATACTCATCATCACGAACCCAGAAAAAGATGTACTGGAAATATCGTGGTCTATCTACAACGCAAGCGAGGCTGTTGGAGGTTGCCCTACAATGGTTATTCAGCCTGTCAAGACCCAACTAGATTTTGCTGAGCCTGCTGTTCTTGCTGCCCAGAAAAGCAATCCCGACGTGATACTATCCATATCAAAAGAGAAGCTGGGCAATGATGCTGGCGGCCTTAAGAAACCCTATGTTCACAAGGGAGTGAAGTATGATAGCTATTTCACCTACCTACTGGGATCAAAGAAAAGCAGGTCATTACTCTAGAAATTGGGTTAATTGATGGGATTGTAAGTAGTAGAGAGGAATTAATTGAAGAATCTATGAAAAAAGCAGGTTTTCTCTTTTCAAAAAATCAAACTGTATTGAA
>JAUVCJ010000088.1 GCA_030595765.1 Thermoplasmatota archaeon
CCTTGACTATGTGTGGCACACGAAATCATTTGTCCTAAATGATAAGTGCGCCACTATAACGTAGTAAAAGGCCTACTGGAATTGAAAGTAGACCTAAAATAATCTTAAATAAGCTTCCCCCCATCCCCAATGTTATGCAGCTACATACATACTGGTTCGGAACATTCCTTTTTGATGGAGATAAACCAGTAGAAATGGTGCTATTTCCAGAGAAACCTGACGAGATCTCAAAAAGACTTCTACTAATAGAACAAGGAGAACTTTTACAGGAAGAAAAAGACCTGGCCAAGAAGGCAAAAATGCTTCAGGTAAGCCAGACAAGGCTTGAAAAACTCAAGGCCGAGTTCGTACCTGACATTAGGCCAATACTGAACCCAGAGGATTATGGTTTTGATAAGTCGCTTCTGCAAAAAGCCATGATACACCTGGCCAAAGAAAAGATGAAAAGCCCATCCACCCCAGACATCTACATCATTAGTGCCATCAGGTCCATCGATGACCTGGTATCTTCCACAAACATCATATCCGAGCATCTAAGCGAGTGGTATGGACTACACTTCCCAGAACTACGTCCATTGGTCAACCCCGAAGAGTATTCTAACCTTATTGCCCAGCATGGATTGAGGGACTCCATAATCGATTCAAACCCAGACTTATTTCCCTACGACTCGATAGGAGCTGATCTCGACCCAGACAACCTGGAACCGGTAAGGAAACTTGCAGGCACAATTGCGCAGATGCAAGACCTTAGGTCAGAACTGGGTGAATACGTACGTACCCAGATGGAGTGCATTTCCCCTAACCTCAATAGCATCGTGGGACCCATACTCGGCGCAAGATTGCTTTCACTTGCTGGTGGACTGGAAAGGCTTTCAAGAATGCCATCCAGCACAGTTCAGATGCTTGGAGCTGAGAAAGCTCTTTTCAGGCACCTCAGGGACGGGTCTGACCCTCCAAAACATGGCGTACTGTTTCAGCATCCGAACGTACACAGAGCTCCGCATTGGCAGAGGGGAAAGCTAGCCAGGGCTTACGCATCCAAGATATCTATTGCAGCAAAACTTGACCAATATGACGCACCGCTTGACCCTGAGATCGCAAGAAAACTCGAAATAAGGCTGGAAAGCATCCGATCATCCACAAAAGAGCCACCCATTAGGAAAAAGAGTTATCATGGGAGACGAGCCCCTGCAAGAAGTGGACATGGAAAACCAAGAGGCAAGGGTCGGAATTATGCGGGGCCGAGCCAGAAGCACCAGATGGAGAGGCACAAACCATCTGGAAAAAAACATAATGCTGGCCATGTCAAAAAGGACTGGAAATAGCAAGGTCTTCGGGTTCTAGAGCCGACTATAGTCAAGAACCAAACATATAGGAGGCATGGAGGGGTTCTTGACTCTGTGTGGCACGCGAAATCATTTGTCCTAAATGATAAGTGCGCCACTATAATGGTAATTCAATGGAGCTTAACTATGTGGAAGGTATCTGATTCTGAAATGCTTTATGGGCTTGACAGATGGGGGCAGAATTACTTCAAGATACTTGAATCAGGAGAGTTAGCCGTTGGCATCGAAGAGTTGGGTGGAAAGTTTGCTCCAATACTTCCCATGATCAACCATCTGGGAACAAAAGCCCTAAAGACCCCGATAATCCTCAGATTTCCACAGATCCTTAAGGATAGAATTAAAATTCTAGCCACCTCCTTTGAGAACTCTATCTGCGAGTTCGAATATAAAAACCAGTATCATGGCGTGTTCCCTATGAAAGTGAACCACCGAAGGGAGGTTGTTACCCAGATACATGGAACCAACAGCAATCGCCCGTATGGGTTGGAGGTGGGAAGCAAAGCTGAGGCAATGGCAGCACTTTGTCTAGAACCGAGTGACAACTCCATGTTTATTTTCAATGGGTACAAGGACGATACATTTCTGAAGCTAGCCTTCCTCAGCGCGAGCCTTAACCGAACCAGCATAATCATCATTGAGGAGCTATCCGAGATCCATAGGATAATCGCATTATCCAATCAAACCGGGGTCAAACCGCTTCTCGGTCTCAGGTGTAGGCTCTACTCCAGGGGTTCTGGTAGATGGGAAGAGTCAGGAGGAGAATACAGCAAATTTGGGCTTAGCGTAGCCGACATATTAACTGCGATCAAGAAACTAAAAGATGCGGATATGATCGATTGCCTGACCATGCTGCATTTTCATCTAGGATCCCAGATTACCGATATCAGAAAAATTCAGAAGGCAGTTAGGGAGGCCACCAGAGTATACTGCAAGGTCAGGGCCGATCACGCAAAGGTGACCCACCTCAACATCGGTGGAGGCCTAGGTGTGGATTATGACGGATCCAGAACTAGCTTCGAATCTTCAGCTAACTATTCTGTGAGGGAGTATACCAATAGCGTAGTCTACACCATCAAGGAGATCTGTGACGAGGAGGGAGTGAGCCATCCAGTTATAGTCTCAGAAAGCGGCAGAGCGATCACAGCCTACCACGCCATGCTTGTGGTGGATGTCAAGTCCATAAAAAAAGTCCCTTGTAGCGCAGATGAGGTAAAGGTTGAGCCAACAGACACCAGGGGAACATTGGAGCTTCATGACCTGTTCGAAAATATCTCAGCAAAGAACTACCGGGAATACTATCATGATGGACTGGTGCTTAAGGAAGAGCTGACAAATCTATTCAATCTTGGCCACCTATCTCTGGAGGAGAGAGCAAAGGGTGAAACTCTGTTCTGGGGAATTTGTAAACGTGCCTCAGGTTATGCAAGAGAGACTAAATTTAGCACTGAAGAATTTCAAATTCTATGGAGAAGACTTACTGATAGGTACCTCTGCAATTTCTCCATTTTTCAGTCGGTGCCAGACAACTGGGCCATCGACAACCTCTTCCCAATATTGCCAATACACAGGCTCAACCAACAACCCGGTGCAATAGGCACCCTAGCAGACATTACTTGCGATTCAGACGGAAAGATCGACAAGTTCATCGACCTCCATCACACCAAACGAACCCTTGAGCTGCATCCAATAGAAAAGGATGAGCCCTATTATCTTGGGTTCTTTTTGATAGGAGCCTACCAAGACATCCTGGGAGACTTTCACAACCTGTTCGGACAGGCCAATGAGGCCATGGTAAGTCTTGATGGATCAGGCGGATGGGAGATCAAGGATATTATCAAAGGTAGTAGCATCTCTGATATGCTGACAATGATGAACTACGACGTTGAAGAGATGATGGATTCACTTGCAAATAAAATAAGAGACAGTGCTGAAGAACATAACAATCCTGAAGTGTGGGAGAAGCAGATGCTGGACCTGATAAAGGGGACATTGCAGAACCATACATACCTTGATAGAGACAGAAAAGAGTAATATGTTACTAAGGAGAGCGTAGAAGGTGATTCAATGAACCATGATACTAACCTACCTAGTCGAGAGGAACTGCTTAGTAAAAGAATTAAACAGATCGACCTCTCCAGAATAAGCACCATTCAAGATCTGGTTTCAGCATGTAGCGACTCCTCGATCCAATCCCGGAACCTAGGGATCTGTGCCCAGATATACAAAGACATGCTTCAGGATCAAGACCGACCATTGATATTTCTTGGAATGACAGGGGCTTTGATAGCTGGAGGCATGAGAAAAGTTATCGCAGACATGGTGGATAATGGGATTGTAGATGTGATTGTCACTACAGGTGCCATTGTATACCAGGATTACTACCAGTCTCTTGGTCATGGTCATTACAAAGGATCGATCGAGGCTGATGACGCACTTCTACACCAATACTCCATAGACCGAATATACGACACCTATGTGGACGAGGAAAAGTTCAGAGAGGTGGATATTGGCATAAGTAAGCTGGTGGATGAGCTGGAGCCTAGATCTTATTCCACAAGAGAGTTTTTCAAGATATTGGGCGACTCTATATTGGGAGGCTCAACATTGGATGAGCATAGGTCTGTTGCGGACTCGATCCTGGGCACGGCTGCCAAAAGAGGAGTCCCGATATTCTGCCCAGGCATAAGCGACTCATCCATAGGTATTGGCATGACTCTCCAGCACGCAAGATGTGGGCGCCTAAATAAGGGATTCCACATCGACACCATTCAGGACAACTATGAGTTGACCCAGCTCAAGATGAAAGCTTCCAAGTCCGGAGCTATCTACCTCGGAGGCGGCCTGCCTAAAAACACGATCAATGACATAGTGGTCATTGCAGAAATGCTGGGCTACACTGGAGGAGGGCACGAATACGCCATCCAGATAACCACCGACTCACCTCAATGGGGAGGGCTATCAGGCTCGACCCTGGCTGAAGCCCAGTCCTGGGGTAAGATCCACAAAAAAGCCAAAAAAGGAACAATCTATTCGGACATAACACTGGCACTTCCACTGCTTGTGGGATTCATCCTGCAAGGAAGGCATCATACTGGCAGGGATAGGTTGGTAATGACATGGGATGGCGATGAGCTTGTGGGATTGGAGAGGGTGTCGGGCCAGGGGTAACAGGAAGAGTGCCTGTACCCACATAATTGTTTTCTTTAGCTCCTAATTAGGCAGACCCAATCATACTTAATATGAAGATTTACTATTCCAGAAGCAATGGAACAATCATCTCTTGACAGATTCTTCCCTGAATATCCGGCTATTAAAAATCTATTCAAGGTGGCGGATGGGTGCATTGAACATCCGCTGGTCAAGCAAAAAAAGGTGTCCCATCGACTGTTTCAACACCGGATTGCAGAAAAAATTATAGGAAAGAACGCATTGGTCGTACTTCCAACCGGTTTGGGAAAGACCATTATTGCTCTCCTAGCTGTAGCAGAGATATTACATCAAACGCCGGGGAAAGTTATCGTTACAGCTCCAACACGGCCTTTGGTTGAACAGCATTTTGACACCTTCAGAGATATGATGGTTGATGAGATCAAGATGGGTGTAATGTTGGGGAGTTCACCTCCAAAAAAGAGAATCGAGATCTATAACAATTCGGACATTATCTTCTCCACGCCTCAATGCCTTTCCAATGATTACGAAAACAACCGATATTCTCCTGATAAGATCAGACTCCTGATAGTTGATGAGGCACATCGAACAGTGGGGAAATATGCCTATGTTGACCTTTGCGCAAGAACAAGCGCACCGATTCTCGGTCTGACTGCATCACCAGGTGGAAAGAAGGCGAAGATCAACGAGGTCATAACGAATCTGAAAACTGAGATCATCGAGGCAAGGACACGAAACGATCCTGACGTTAAGAGATATATAAAAGACATCAACGTGGAATGGATAAGGGTCAAACTGAATAATGAAATGATAAAAATCCAGTCTATTCTGGAAGACTACCTCTACAGCAAGATCCAGAGGTTGCAGAAGATTGGAATTCTATCCTACAAATTGGCAAACAACGTATCGAAAACAGAATTACTCGGTGCAAGAGAACCGATTAGCAAGCGATTCGGAAGGAATAAGGGAGTCATGTTCGGTGCAATTCATAATCAAACACTTGCGGTTTACGCATTCCACTGCCTTGAAACGCTCGAAACACAGGGTGTGAGTCAATTACGGGATTATCTGGGACGGATGGCAGAAGAGGAAAAAAAGACGAAAAGCAGAAAGGCATTTCTAGGAGACAATAGAATTCAGGATGTTCTCGAATTAGCTCGGCAGTTCTCAAAGATCTCACACCCCAAGCTAAAGCATATTCATGGGATCATTACTGCGGAAGTAAAACGGGATCCCGAGTGCAGGATAATTGTTTTTACCCAATTGAGAGACACCATTCCGACGATCATACACGAAATGGAAAAAGATGGGATTGATTTCAGGAGATTCGTTGGTCAGGCCCGAAGACCGGATGGGGAGGGGTTGAGACAGAAAGAACAAAAGGAGATTCTCGATGACTTCAGAAACAAACGGTTCAATGTCCTTATCGCAACCTCTGTGGCAGAGGAAGGTCTTGATATTCCAGATGTGGATATCGTCATCTTCTACGAGCCCATTCCCAGCGAGATAAGGACGATTCAGAGACGAGGGCGTACCGGACGGAGCAGCATTGGAAAGGTAAAGGTGTTGATCACAACGAGCACCAGAGATGAAGCTTATCTGTGGGCGGAGGTTCAGAGAGAGAAAAAGATGAGAGGCATAATCCACTGGATGGAAGTGAAGGGTATCGGCATCAAAAGATGAGTGCAATCATTTTATAGTCACGACCCTGAAATGGTTCAGGGTTTGATCTGGCAATCGAGTCAGTCTAGCAATTGTTTTGTTCTGGTGGTGTAATGTTTGTTTATCCTCTTTTTCTCAGGACATCTATGCATAATACGCTTCCGACCATAAAGGCAATAATGCACAAGCAGGAGAGAAAATTTAATATCGCCACACCCTCCAATACTTGTTGAATATCCTCAAGCGTTGTGACATCGGCAGAGGCTGGATAGAACTGGAGAATCAAGAAAACCCTCACTGCGTGAGGGTTTTCTTGTATGCTCGACTAGTAAATCTCCCGCTTTCTTATAACCCGTTGCATATAAATCCCATTGGTCAGGAGCAGAATTAAAACAGGCATTATGCCGCCAATCCCCATCTGATTTGAACAATTTATCGCCCTTTTTCGGCCAAGGTATTGAGTTGTCAACCATAACCTCACTCCTTCACACCCGTTTTAATTTGCCTCAAGGCATTCAACTACTGAAGAGGGTAGATATTTTAGAGTATAAAACATCAGGGCTCAGCAGATGAATTCTGGAACAGCACACGTTTTAAACCCTCACGGATCTCAATCGGTATGAACGCTACCTTGAATTTTCTCTCACCAAAGACCATTTTTCCAACAACCATCAGTCCCTTCTGCCTCAGCACACCGATCGTGGACAAGGATTTGTCCTCCTCCCAGAAGAGGTTCATATCATCATCGTAGTCCTTAAGCTGGCCATATTTCACAACACCATCGCTTTTTAGGCAGTACGTCAGTGCTTCCCTGGACCGTTCTGGCAATTCTGAGAGTACTTGAGGGAGGTCATTTACAATTTTATTCTCGATCTCCCGGACTTTTTCCTTTTTAAGTCTCTCTTTCAAGCCATAATGGTTACACATCCAATCTATCCAATGATACGGATACTTGTTTAGTATTGACCGTAAAGAAGAACTCTTGCGCAATCGAATGTCTTCAAATCTCTTAAGCTCTCTATCCTCATAGGCACTAAAAAGAACCGCGGGATCCAATATAAGTGGCGATGTTGACATCTGAAATACACCGGCGAAACGATAATGATCGTCAAAGGGATGGATCCTGCCAGTTATCACGGAGTTTGGAGATACGGAACCTGCACTGCGTATTTTTACCTTATAGACCTCGCCTATCTTCATATCCTTGATCTTTAAAAACAAACCTTTTTTTGAAATAACGATGAATTCGGAGCGGATAACGTTCTTCATCTGTAAAACGTTCTCTTTCATCTCAGGGCTCAAACCAGGCATGTTCTCTGCAAATTCTTCTGCAATGGTCATGCCAGTTTCCGGAAGTACTTTTTCAAACAAAAGCCATGCAAGAAAATTGTTGCGCCAGATTTCATTGGGTAGTTCCCAGTCCCTTTCAGGGAAGTCCTCTATGTATTTCTCGAACAGTTCCTCTGATCGTTTGCCATAACATTTATCCGCATACTCAAAAATTGCCTGGTTTATGTTATTCTCATCAATCATCTCAACCACAACCTCAACTTTTTATTCCCGGTTTCACTTAACGGCTGGCTGGTATCTGAAATGCCGGGCTGAAGGCGAGGGTTTTCGGCCGGAGCACACATAGAGTATAGTGACAGATATGTCTTGTTAAGTGACAGAGCCCAAGGTGAGGTAAGGAAAACCTGGGTTTCCGTGGAGTTGGTGCACAAGAAATTCGGATTAGCTACATTCGGGCCATCTTTCTTTCGTTTCATAGTCCCAGACCTCCGCATTTTTCACAGAAATATTGCCCCCTTGTTTGGCAATATCCATCTTCACCCAGTGTGATGATTTTTCCGCACTTTGCACACTTTGTTGGGTCATATTTGGGGGGGTCCGCAAGTTTTTCAAAGTTATACTCGTTAGTTCCATACCATACATATATTTCAGTTTCAAAATCCTTCCTACACTTTGGACATTCTTTCCAATCGCCTTTATGCCCTTCATTATAATGATACGAACATAGTGTATATCTGTCATGGTTTCGATAGCAACAATTTCGGGTATAAGAGAACATGACATACTGGTCTGCATCATCACAAATCCACTGACCGCAACATTCAGTTGTTATCAGTTTACCAGTGTTTCCACAGAGTCCACAACGAGGGCGACCCTTAGAAGAGTTATCTACCTTCTGCTCTTTTCTTTGTGTCATCATTGTTCCCACCGATTATCATTTATCGACTAGAATGGAGGCATATCTAAGTTTAATATTTTTCCATTGAGGAGCGTGTCCGATTTCACTCAACGGCTGGCAGGTATGAGAAGTTTGCGACCAAAGGGAGCGAAAAGCCAGGAAAAAAATCCTCGAGTTATTTTCTTTCCTCGATCTGATCGGGAGAACCTATGACTGGACTGCACCCGCAAATGGACTGCGTGGTTAAAAATGGAACAGGGAAATGATTATTTCTTCTTGGAGGCTTTGCTCTTTGAGGGGGCGGCCTTTGCTTTATTCGCAGCCTTATCCTTCTTCACTTTCTTTCCATCTCTCGTTTCTTCTCCGTTCTCTTCTTCTTTCTCCTCTTCCTCTTCTTCCT
>JAUVCJ010000260.1 GCA_030595765.1 Thermoplasmatota archaeon
CCGTTTGGGCCTAAAAGCCCAACGATGTCATGTGGGAATTCTGCAGAGAAATCATTAAGGGCAGTGACAGAGCCAAATCTCATGGTGACATCGCGTACCACCATGGTAGGCGACTTATCAGCCTTCGTGCCTGCCTTACCCATGAAGTTGTACATACTGTTGAGGAATTTAGTTGTTTTTAGTAGTTGGAAAGACTCAGGACATCGTAGACCTTTTCATTTGGACGTTTTAGGTCCATGACATCGTTTACCCAAAATGATACTGGCTATTTTTCAATAACTCACCTCTACCCAACTAGAACCCTCTGAAAAGATTTACGCCTTCGAAGACATTTCCCCCCAGAAATACTCCCCATAGGTTTGAGAATTGCATTTAGATATTGTAGGCACTGAATATAATTGCTTCGCCTGAATTTTTTTAATATCAAAAAGCACAAAGAACAAAAGTCAAAAAACACAAAGAACTTCCAAACTTCAGATGATGAAAGCGCCATTAAAAAATGGTATGCCTCAATTCCTTATTCTCGCCTAACCCTCGCCTACTACTTGCCTTATCCTCGCTTCTTGCTCAATCCTCGCTTGGCCTGAAAACAAATTCGCAATGCTTTGCTCCGCTAGCCACACACAGAACCTCACGCCCGGTGTACTCGATGCCATCGAGCATGGAAAAGGCGCCCTCAAAGTATCCCAGGAAATAATGGTCAACTGGCTCCTCTGAGGCTTCGTTGTGTTCCAGAAACTGCTGTCCTATTGGGAAGCCTTTGGGTGCAATTACTTGATAGCCATCGAACTTGGGGATTATCCTAACCATCCCCCAGCCAGTGGCCATAAGGTCAGCAACAAGATGGGTCAGTATTTCCTCCTTTTCCAGCTCCCCGAACTCTTTCATTGCGAACTCTATGAATGTTCGGCCATGGGGTTTTGTTACCATGTGCATGACAGCATCTGCAGCCTCGCCAATAAGGACTCTCAGCTCCTTGTGGATGGCATATAGAAGACTGGAGCGGGACCAGAAGGCCTGAATACCATCGAACTTGAGTTTTCCGGATTCGTGGTCTACCCAGAACTTATCCTTGTATTTCTGGTTAAGAAAATCCACAAGGTCACGAGGATACTCGATATTTCCGCTCATGATAACATCTATGGAGATGGCCCTTTATCAGGGTTTTGATGTAATAAACACATGATCTGAATGTTGTGGTCAAATGGTATGGTCATAAATTGCAGTTCTTGCATAAACCACAATTCCCACACCATTTACCAGGGAGCACTGCCAAGCAATGTATACATTGGGTCGGTACGACATCTGGCTCTGGTTCGGAATTCGTTTCTGGCACGATCACTTCAGGTTCGATCCATTCAGCATTGGAATTAAGCGGGCACCACCTAGGTGTATGATCCGTCTCAATAGAACAATTTCCCATCTCACATGTGCAACTCCACAATGTCATAGCAACATACCTTGTTGCGACGTCATTTAAATGTTGTGGATACTGATGTTGCACACCCGATTTTATTCAACGCAACTAGAAGAATATTTAAGCAGGTACCATACTTCTTGGTCTCTCTCAAACCCATATTAAAATAATAATTCGACAGGGAGTTGAGCATTCATCCGGTGGCAGGAAAAATGAAGAAAAAGATTCTGCTCGTGAACCAGCGCCTTTCTGGCTTTGTAAAGTCCGACCTCCGGATATTGGGAATAGACCACGATGTAAGGAACTATGTTTTTCGTCTAGAGGGATGGCCCTGGAAAGTAAGGGAAGCAAGGAAACTTTTCCAAGCAATGAGAGATTGCGATCTGGTCTTTTGTTGGTTCATTGATGAATACTCCGTGTTGGCAGCATTCTATGCGAAATTGCTTGGCAAGAAAAGCATTCTCATTGCTGGAGGAGCTACCGCTGAATGGTTCCCCGAGATTAATTATGGGGAGCTGAACAACAAGGCCACGATGTGGAGGGCAAGTTTTTCAGTGCGACATTCGGACAAGGTGCTTATGTTCTCTGGATTTTCCAGGGAGCATTTTCAAACCATCTTGGACCTGCCTTGCGACATGCTTCATCTTGGGATCGATGCCGATAGATTCTCCCCTGATGGAGAAAAGGAAGACCTAGTTCTCACGGTTGGCGACGTTAGTCAGATGAATCTAAGACGCAAGGGGTTGCTTGCTTTTGTCAAGGCCGCAGCCTACCTTCCAACCATTCCCTTTGTTATGGCAGGACGTCATTTTGATGATTCGATCGACATGCTCAGGGAAATTGCCACGCCAAATGTGAGTTTTACAGGAGAAGTTGGCCATCAAGAGCTATTATCTCTTTACAGGCGGGCAAAAGTCTATGTCCAGCCTTCCTACATCGAGGGTTTTGGGGTATCTAACGCTGAGGCCATGGCATGCGAATGTGTCCCGGTTGTGACTAAACGCGGATCCCTGATCGAGCTTGTAGGCGATACTGCTATATTTGTAGAAGAGAACGACCCCGAGGATACGGCCAGGGGGATACGTGAGGCGCTAGACAGACCCGACATGGGTAAAGTTGCCAGGCAGTGGATTGTAGAGACTTTTTCAGAGGATAAAAGGCGCAGGGAGCTGGATCACATCATCCAAGAAATATTTGAAGAGTAGCCAGAAGTTCCTCTTTTCCAACCAGGCCAGACAAGCCTGTGATCACTATACCTTGCCGCCAGCACCGCCACCGCCGCTTCTGCCCTTACCCAGCGAGCCGAACAGGCCGCCAGCCCATACGAACACATGGCCTTTGGTT
>JAUVCJ010000078.1 GCA_030595765.1 Thermoplasmatota archaeon
GCCACCGCAGGTCGAGCCCACGCAAATGAACAGATGGCGATTGTATCTTTTTGTATCTGCTAGTCCAGACATATCATTCACACCTTTATTGACCCATCATAGCCAGAAAAATTGGGCTTAAAACTTGCATAGCCCAACCCCCCTATATCAATTTGCATGCCCGAGTTTGGGTAGTGACCCTGTAAAAGCAATAACGGACTTAGCATGCATCTGCGCCTTCAAACGGTGCTGGAGGGGTCTTTGCCTGACCAAAGGAATTATATCCCATCTGTTCATCCCCCAATGCAATGGCCAAGAAGAAGCGCAAGGACGAGGCCGAGGATGGCTACGAGTTCAAACCCGATGAGTTCGATAGGACCGAATTTCTCAGGCGCGAATTTCGTGATGCGAAGGCCGCATACATCACGATCGGCTATGCTCTGGTGATGGCTCTAGCTTCGCTTGGGCTAACACACGCAGGCCAGCCTCATCTTGGCATCATCTTGGGAATTCTCGCAGTCCTGTTCCTTCGCCATCTCTTTCCGATGTTGGGAGTTGACACCTCCTCTGATACCTTCAAGGCAAAGAACTGGCTCTCATCTGTGGCAGTTTACCTTTTCACATGGATAGCGGTCTGGATACTGCTTGTCAACCCCCCGTTCATGGACATGGGCACACCAGGCGTCGAAAAGTTCGAAGTGTTTGGCTTGGATGCAGACGGCAACTACACAATTCTAAACAATACCAACGACCTTAACCTGTTCAGCAGGGGAGAGACCGCAGTCATCGTCGCCTTTGTGGTTGATAACGTGGAGGTTGCTGAGGTTCATATAGAAGTCGAAGACCCCACTGGCAACATCTTGGGCACATCTCCCATGACCAGTATTCAAAGGGACGATTACGACCTGTATCACCGCTACGAACATCAAATCACGGAAAATCAGGCAATTCTGGATTCCATGTGGGACATCTACGGAGACAAGATGTTCGTAAGCTCAGTAGATTGCGTACTTTCAGGGGAATGGAAGTATGAGGTCACTGGCAAGGACACACAAGGGCTTGAATCCACAGCCAGGGGAAGTATAAGGGTCACCAACCCGGCAGTAGTATCCAACACAGAGTTCTGGAGGGAGACCAGCACTGGAGTATATGCATCCCTTCCTGCTCAAGGCGCAGGTGTGGGCAACGGCGCCAAGTTACTGGTGAATGTGACAGTTACTGACAACCAGCCAATAGACTACCCGTCCCTTGAACTACCGGATGTGTTCCTGGTCGTTGACGGGGTGGAAAGGGCTATGGAAAAGGATGTTGGAAACCAATGGAGAATAATCTTCAATGACCTAGAGCTTGGCAGCCACACTCTTCAGGTCTTGGTGGTAAATTACCACATCCACCAAACACTTGGACCTCTGATGGATATCACCATCAACTAGACGTGCCTGTTGGAGTGTACTAGTTCATTTTTACTTGGGACTTTTGGAAAAATTGGCAGAAGGACCGCACTTGTTCAGCTCAACTGCATTGATGCCATAGCCTGAGCTCATCTCTTCCACGGAAATCGCCGGTTCAGAAGTCTGCCCAATGAGGCTGGATATAAGCCTGCAAGGGTCTCACCGTCCAATACTTCAAAGCCAGCTTGGGCGCTTTCGAGCAGGTTCTTGCCCAAAGTTACCTCCAGAAGCCTGTTATCTAGAAGGCTTTGGGGATCAACATAATCTCTTTTTACCTCAACCATCCAGATGCCATCCACAATTTTAGGCTCCGAAAGCGCAGCCTCATTATCAGACCATTTCTGAAGGAAATTGCTTGATTCCTTGTTCCAAACAGGCGGCCCTGAATGAAGCCTTGTACTGGGAAGTCGGTCAGAGCCTAGCTCGAATAGTAGCAAGATCTTTGACGAGTTGAGCCAATAATCTGAATTGAGTACCAGAAAGCCTGAATTATCAAGGAGCCTGACTGCCGATCTAAGAGCCTTCTTGACCTGGGAATAAAGAACATCGTCCACCAACTCTGGCCTTCCAAGCTCGATGCCAATTGCATGGCTCCCATGAGTGCCATCTCTCTCCTCCAGAAGCAGAAGGGCATCCATGGTGGATAGCGGTGCAGGGATCTTTGGGAAGAAGAAACTTTCAGCCGGATTTGCCAGGTATTCCCGGGCTGCATGGATGAATAACGAAAAGCTCTGAAGGCTCAGTGCCGAGGCCACGTTTCGATTCGAGTCCACCGGATCGATGAATGTCAATGGTTGAGAAAAGCCCTTGGAGCCCTTGCCGGTCAGGTCTATCCTCTCCCCTTTAGCCCATTGGCTGGCAGCCTCCAGAACCCTACCAAAGGTTTCGTAGTGATGGACAAGCAGTTCGCAAAGGTATCCAGGAAAACCCTCGACCTCCACGTGAGCGCCATAAACTCCCACGCCCTTCTGGAAGGCCTTTAGTAGCCTGGCCTGATCCTTTTGAGCTGCTGTCAGGTTCTCGGATATGAACTGGGTATGAAAGGGAGTTCTGTCCACTGCGCTCATCTTGGCGCTCGCCTCTAAAACAGCAAAAGCTGGGACAATATCCACCTCAAATCCCTGGAAGTGGCCCATGACATAGGGGTGCTCGGCATACTTCTCCACCCGGTCTTCAAGAAGGCAATGCCCCAGAGCTAGACCCAGCCTCTCCAGGTCCTCGCGTGAGGTTGAAGGTGGAAACATTATGAACATATCTATATCGGGCTTTGACAGATGAGTGCCCTTGGCAATGGAGCCCACCATCTTCGGGGCTGCCTGGATGCCGCTCTGCTCGACACACTTGCGTTTGATCTCCTCTTGGGCTCTCCGAGTTAGATCCATCACAGCCTGGTCTATCCTTTCCTGCTGCTCTGCATCAGGGGATATCCGCTCCAGTATCTGTTCCTCCAGACTCATGACTCTTCCAATGGTTTCAAGCTAATAAAACCTAACCCACGAACACTGACCAATAATCAACAACACATACTGACCAGATACACACCAATACCTAATCGCCGGGACATAAGCACCATCACACACACACGATCACCAGCACAGATATACTGATCCACAAACAGAATCCATATGACAAATCCACAAACCATTATACCATAGGGAACGGATTCCCCCAGGATGAGAAATCCATATATGGAGATACTCAGGCCTCTGAACTCCTCCATGGCCTTCCTGGGAGTTTTGGTTGGAGCCCTTATCGGAGCTACCATTGGCTCCATCGGGAATTCAGGGCTATGGCTGTACTCCATAATACCGGCCGGGATAGTTGCTGGCCTCTACACCGGAGCAGGCAATGCCCTCAATGACGTATATGACTCCGAGGTGGACAAGCAGAACCATCCACAGCGTCCCATACCGTCAGGCAGGATGAGCAAAAAAAGCGCCAAGGGATTGGCAATTGGCCTGTTCATTCTGGGAGCAGCGTTGGCATCAATGGTTAACCCAGTATGCCTGTTGATAGCGCTCTTTAACGGCCTCATGCTGGTGCTTTACGAGACCCACCTCAAACGCCAGGGTTTGCCAGGAAATATCACCATCAGCTACCTGGCTGCCTCGCTTTTCCTCTTTGGCGGTGCTGCCACGATAGAGCTTGGAATGGATGCAATGGCCAGAACCCTGATGTTGGCCATGCTTGCCTTCCTTGCCACACTGGGTAGAGAGATAGTCAAGGACATCGAGGACCTCAAAGGGGATTTCGACAGAGTGACCCTTCCAAGAAAGATAGGAGTTAAAAGGGCCGGGTTCATAGCAGCCTGTTTCTTCCTAATGGCGGTGTGCCTAAGCCCTCTTCCATACATACTGGGGCTCCTTCCGTTGCCTTACCTTCTGGTGGTATTGGGCTCGGACAGCATATTTATATATGCCAGTATAATAATCTTGAGTGACAAGCGTGGTAGTGCTACTGCAGCCAAATTCGCAATGTTACTAGCTCTCATTGCCTTCATTGTTGGAGGGATATGGACAGGTAGCTAGAATCTGTAATATATAGAAGTGCTGTTGAACATGAACAAATAGAGGTATCAAAATGAACGTATGGTCCTACATTTTGGAGATCCTTGCCAAGGGCAAGATGCACATGACCCTGCTAGACCCTGCCAAGCAATCCGCAGAAGTTGCTGCGACCATGGCTCTGGGTGCATCAAGGGCTGGCTCTCATGCCATAATGGTCGGTGGCTCTACTGGGGTGACATCTCAAAACCTGGATAGCACTGTTATAGCAATCAAGGAAAAGGTGGACATACCCATCATTCTGTTCCCGGCAGGGGCTCAAGCACTAAGTCCAAACCTGGATGCCATTTATTTCATGACCATGCTCAACTCAAAGGATCCAAGATTTCTTTCGCGGGAGCAGATGCATGCTGCCCGTTACATCAAGAAAAGCGGGGTGGAAACCATATCCATGGGTTACATTATTGTGGAACCCGGCATGCGTGTTGGCGAGGTAAGCTCTGCTGAAGTGGTCAAAAGAGACGACACCGATACAGCCATAGGCTATGCTCTTAGTGCACAATTATTTGATATGAAACTTGTATACCTTGAGGCCGGGTCGGGTGCTCCAGAACCCGTTCCTGTGGAAATGGTCACCGCCGTCAAGGAAGAGATAGGCATCCCGTTGGTGGTTGGCGGCGGCATTCGGACTCCCGAAGCTGCAGGCAACGCAGCAAAGGCTGGCGGCGACATCATCGTGACAGGAACGCTGGTGGAATCATGCTCTGATGTTGAAAGTACATTAACCGACATTGTAAATGCGATCATGCTGTGATGACAATGAAAAGATCTCGAAGCATAAAAGGCAATAGATACACGCCTGACCAGGATATAGAATCCATGAGCGGGGCAATTGGAAGCCTATTCAAGGCCCCGAGCCCAAGAAAGGTGCTACCAGTCACCCTTCTCTTTTCAGTTTTGGGCAGCCTGGTCATCTTTTATCCATTGCATGACCAATATCTCAACGGATTCCTTATACTGTTCCTGCCAGCGTTATTCGCCAGCCTGGCAACCACGCCATTAGCCAAAAGCGTAGGCGGGACAATGTATTCCAGGCGGTCAACACTGCTGGCCACCATTGTGCTGTTCCTCATGCTAATTGCTCTATCTTTTGGAAGACTTCTGGTGGAGGTATTTGATGTCAGCCGCATCCATGTTCTAACCTATGCCTTTGCGGTAATACTCTGGGCTCGTCATCTCATACTGTTGACACTAAGCCATCATTCCCATCGCAAGATATTCTTTGCATCTGCCAACCAGACCATGATGGGAATTCTGCTAGTATTCCTTATACTACCTGGCTGGACCAACATAGATATCCTTCTTGCCTTGTTGTTCTGCTCTTCTTTTTTGCTGGGGTCTATGTTTTACACCATCCAGATGGGCGGACCCATGCGCCAGTCCTTTGGAGCGAGCCAACTGGCTCTTACAAGGGCCATGATGGATCACATGACTGAAGGCGGCAAGGCTGGTAAAGGGATGCTTGAGAGGTTCTTTGGGGGATTTTCTGAAGAAATGGACGTGCCCATCGAAATAGCATCTTTTAGGCGCCCTGGCCAGGACAAGCCAAAGATTCTACTGGTTCTTCCTGGTGTGCACCCTGGACCCTTTGGAACCCTGGGGGCCTCTGACCTCTCAACCAAATTGGAAGGGCACCTACAAGACCTAGCAGATCACATCTATGTGCCTCATGGTACTACTGGGCACGACCTGAACCTTGCACGAAGCTCGGACTGTACTAAAATTGCAAAATGGGTCAGAAATGCCCTTCATGGCCTTGAATACTCTGACCAGGCTGGAATTGCTGTTCGCTTCGATAGAGAGGCAAAAGTTCTGGCGCAAGTCATCGGCAATGGTGTATTCCTAACAGGTACATTCTCACCAAAAGCCACTGACGACATCGAGGCCAGTGTTGGAGACTGGATCTATAAAACTGTTGAGCTGGAAAGCGAATTGACACCTGTAGTGATGGATGCTCATAATTCAATAATCAGGGGAAGTGGAAGTGTATACTGGGGAACAGACAAGGCCAAAGAGCTGTTCGAGGTCATGACCAAAGGCTCCCGGGATGCCGTCGCATCCCCAAGGGATCGCTTCAAGCTGGGTTATTCAGAAGTTAGAAAATTCTCAATTGAGAAACACGGCATTGGCCCTAAAGGCATCCAGGCAATGGTGTTCGAGGTTCAAGGAACCCTCAGCGCCTACCTTATGTTTGATGGCAATAACATGACCAGAGGGCTTAGAGAGCTTATCATGAGCGAGATAACGGATCTTGTGGATCAGGCCGAGGTTATGACCAGTGACAATCACATAGTCAACGCCATCATAGGAGGGATCAACCCTGTGGGTTGCAAGGCTGATCGTAAAAAGCTGGCAACTGTGTCTAGAAAACTTATTCAACAGGCCATACAGGATCTTGAACCCATGGAAGCGAGTGTAACAACCGGGACGATTCGGAGAGTAAAAGTATTCGGCCATGGCTCCACAGTAAGGATGACCACAGTGATCAACGCAGGACTTGCCACCCTCTTGCCTTCGGCTGCAACGTCAATATCTCTATCACTTGCTTTTTCCCTTCTTTCGGGATTCGTCCTTGACCTTCTTCTTTGAGCTCTTTTTTGAGCCTTTAGAATCCTGGTCTCGGTTATTTTTCATCCTAATGAACAGGAGTAGGGCTACTGCTACCAGCGCCACCCCACCCAATGATGCCACCAGCAAGAGGATCTCAAAAGTATTATCAGTTGGAGCAACAGGCGGGATCCATATTACCAGATTATGACTTCGGTTGGCAATTATCCAGGTCTCATTGGTTCTGTCCCCAATGCTGACAACCACCCTAAACTCGTTCTGCTCCACTATGGTTCCATCCGGTTCAATGGCCTTATCGAAGAGGTAGGTGAACACGTACCCTGTCTCATTGGTGTCATCATTGAGTATATCTACGCCATCCATGTCATAAATGACGATCCTGGCAGGGTTCTGGTATGGTCCTGAGGGGTCATAAACCTGTATAGACACCCTATGGGTGGAATACAGCCTTCCATCCCTGACTGATATATAGGTATTGTTCCACATCCCCATCACTGAACCTTGAGAGAATATGCCCCAGCTCACCTCTGAGATGGAGTTGTTGCTTATTCCCAGAAATGAATTGGTCATGAACAGACCGTCGTTAGAGCCGCCTAATATCGTGTTGTAAACCAACTCTCCCCTGCTATTGAGCAGGGTCATTCCATTGTTGAAGAATGGATTATCTGAGCGGGTTGAGGCGTTTATAATCGTGTTATTGGAGGCATAAACTATGGAATCTGAGAATATCATGCCTGATAGCCCGCTTCTGGCAATGGTATTGTTGGCAATTATCATATTCGATTCCTTCATCTCTATGCCATGGAGAAAATTGTCGCTGATGTTATTGTTCACCACCTTAGCATCAAGGGAGTATTCTATGACAAGACCTGATTCTCCAGAGTTATGGATGTCATTACCTGCAAAGAATAGAAGCCTCTCGATAAGGGGGTCTTGGGTGATGTATGCTCCAGTCAGGAAATTGTCGTGCATTCTATTGAATACGGTCTCACCAGCTGAATCATACCAGATCAGGCCGTACTGGCCGTTGCCGTCCATGATGCTTCTTGAGATGCTAAGCATGCAAAATACCACATCCAGGCCGTTATAGGTGTTGTTCGAAAAGGTGCTGTTGCTTATCTCGACATCTGAGTCGTCCAAGTCCGCTCCATCGGCTCCGTTGCCTGTGAAGGCACTGTTGTTGATCACAAGCTTGGTCAGATTCCCAAAGACACCATGAAGGTCGTTATCTCGGGAGGTAACGTTGCTGAGCAGGCTGTAACCGATTGGGGCACTCAGTAAAGCTCCTAATGAATATATTCCGATGTAATTCTCCCTCAACTCAAGGTTCTTCATCGTTATCTCTGAATCATTAAGATTTATTCCCACTCCGCCATTGCCAGAGATCACACAATTCTCAACCGAGCCCATGGTATGGACAACGTTGACACCGTCCTTTCCGTTGTCATTGACGGTTAGATTTGAAAGAATGAGATAACCCCCTATGCCTACCACGCCCTGGTCTATGTTGGAGCTTATGTCGCCCCCATCAATAACCAATACAGATATCTCATCCTCGAACTCACTGGTCAGGACACCCATCTGGTTGTCCCTCATCACGAGGTCGTCGATGTCTGCAGCAGACCCGAACATGGTCATGCCAGAATTCTTGTTGGACTCAACTCTCATACCCACCATCCTGACCCTGGAGCGCAATATGAACAGACCTGTATCGTTGTTGTTGCTAACGATGTTGTTATAAAGAAATGGATACTGGGTTCTGTTAAAGCCTGCGTAATCCAGGAATATTCCAACTCCGCCATTGTTGCTAATGGTGCAGTTCTCGACCTTAGGACCCTCAGCTATTATGTGCAATCCATGAGTTAGACCCTCACCAATATAGGTGTCATTGATGCGGCTATCATCAGATACCAAGAATAGACCGCCATCTAGGCCATCGGCTGCTCTTTCACCCCATATGTGCCGGATGTCGCTATGCTCGATGATGGCGTTGCCTAATACGTAGAACCTGTAGTACTGATCCTTGCCAGCGGCATGAATTGTAACATTATCCAGAATCAGTATAGCTTCCTCCTTGACATGGATCCCTATGCTCCCATCTAAGTCTCCATGAACCTCGATCTCATAGTTCCGGAGGGTCAGCTTCCCTAAAGGTTCGATGGTGATATTGTGCTTCATCTGGAGGGTCCCGTTCTCATAAATAAGGTCATCCCATGCCTCAATTATCCATGACCCGACTGTCTCCCCTGTGGCAGGGGCATTTCCCTCAGCCTGGATGCCTGGAACAGACAAGCACTGGACCAGCATGATGAGTGAGAGTGCAACCGCCAACTGGCCTGGCCTGAATTTGAGTCTCATGACCAACGAGTAGGCGTGATGAGTTAAAAAGCGTTTTTCTTAAAAACGATGCATGAATGATTTCACCCAACCCCTGCCTGAAGTCTGAATACCACCCGTAGCCTTATTAGTTGACATGGAGGGAAAAAGGAGGTTCTTTCACTTTAGCAGGACCATAAACGAGGAGCACATCATAAACCTTCTAGAAGCCCAGGGCAACCTTGTTTTCCACACTACCGAGTTCGACCTGGCACCAAAGATCAGCAAATGGGATGGAGAATGCTACTTCGCTGACATCCTGGCACTCTTCAACCGCAACCACAGGGACTATCTGGTCGGGATCGAGATCAAGGACTGGAAGAAACGTGTGCATCCAAAATTATGCCTCAAATACCTTTACACC